>NZ_JBMDIJ010000117.1:0-13631 GCF_057808595.1 Pseudomonas sp. FG98
ATCGCTGGCAAGCCAGCTCCCACAAGGCCCGCGTTGCTCTTTCGAACGATCCAATTCTAGGAGGCCCATATGCAAATCTCCCTCAACGGCAAGCGCGCCATCGTCAGCGGCTCCACCGCCGGTATCGGCCTGGCCATCGCCATCGGCCTGGCCGAGGCGGGGGCCGAGGTGGTGCTCAACGGGCGCAGCCAGGCCCGGGTCGATCAGGCCCTGAAGCAGGTACGCGAGCGCGTGCCAGCGGCGCGGATCATCGGCGTTGCCGCCGATCTCGGCACTGCCGAAGGCGCCCGGCAACTGTTCGAGCAGGTGCCGCAGACCGACATCCTGGTCAACAACCTGGGCATCTTCGAGCCCAAGGGATTCTTCGAGATCAGCGACGAAGACTGGCAGCGTTTCTTCGAGGTCAATGTGCTCAGCGCGGTGCGCCTGTCGCGGCACTACGCGCCGGGGATGAAGGAGCGCAACTGGGGGCGGGTGCTGTTCCTGTCCAGCGAGTCGGCGCTGCAGATCCCGACCGAGATGGTCCATTACGGCACCACCAAGACCGCCCTGCTGGCGATCTCCCGTGGCCTGGCGGAAACCCTGGCAGGCACCGGGGTCACTGTGAACGCGGTGTTGCCGGGACCGACCCGTTCCGAAGGCGTGGGCGATTTCTTCGGCGCGATGGCCAAGGAGCAGGGCGTGTCGACGGCGGAGCTGGAGGCCAGCTTCATCGCCGAGCACCGGCCCAGCTCGATCATCCAGCGCCTGGCGACGGTGGAGGAGGTGGCCAACCTGGTGGTGTACCTGGCATCGCGGCAGGCCAGTGCCACGACCGGGGCGGCGATGCGGGTGGATGGTGGGGTGGTCAGGTCGATTGCCTGAAAAATGTGCTGATCTTGAGGGCCCTATCGCTGGCAACGCCAGCTCCCACAAGTTATGCGTGCACCGCAGAACCTTGTGGGAGCTGGCGTTGCCAGCGATGAGGCCAGTGAGAGCATCACAGGTCCCGGTTCAACCCGAACTTCTTCTTCAGCACCTTCTGCAACAACCGCGACGGCAGCAGGTTCGCCAGCAACGGCAGCGCCCGGCTGCCATTGCCCAGCCGGACCAGCCCCGGCACCGGCGACTTGCGTACCGCCGCCAGCACCCCGGCGGCAAATTCGCTGGCCGGGGTCGGCCGGTCCTGGGAGGCGCGGGCGCGGGCCTTGACGCTTTCGCGCAATGGCCACCAGGCCGATTCCGCCGTCAGCACCTGCTCGGCTTCATGCCCGGCATTGTTGGCGAAACTCGACTGGATCGCCCCCGGCTGCACTTCCATCACCTGGATGCCGAACGGCGCCAGCTCCAGGCGCAAGGCATCGCTGAGGGCATGCACTGCTGCCTTGGAGGCGCAGTAGGCGCCGGCGAACGGTGTCACCAGCACGCCGGACACGCTACCGATGTTCACCACCAGCCCACGGCCGCGACGCAATGCCGGGAACAGCGCGCGGGTCACGCCGACCACGGCGAAGACATTGGTTTCGAACTGCCGGCGCATGGCTTCGACACCACCATCCAGCAATGGCCCCATGGCACCGTAGCCGGCGTTGTTGACCAGCAGGTCCAGGCCGCCATGGGCCTCTTCGATGGCCGCAGCCAACTGCTGCAGGGCCTGGGCGTCGTTGACATCCAGCGGCCATGCGCGGAACCCGGCAGCGCTCAGTTTCTCCACGTCGGCGGGTTTGCGCGCCGTGGCCCAGACGGTATAGCCGGCATCGCGAAAGGTGTCGGCCAGGGCGCGGCCAATGCCGCTGGAACAACCGGTGATCAGTGCGACAGGCATGGTGCACGGTCCTTCGTGGCGAGGAGGAACGAGCGATCATACAGGAACCACCTGTCGATCAGCGCCCCACGCAGGTGCGGAACAGGGCAATGAATCCCCCGGACCTGCGCGGCACCACAGCAGCGCTTTGCCGATTTGGCAGCGACGCGGGCGGTGGCAGGCGTCGACGAGGCGCCGGCTTGGTCACCAGTGCAGCCCTGGCGGCCGCGCTCCGTTGCTGATGGACCTCGTCGGCGCTCATCCCGCTGTCGTGCATGGCGAAGATCAGGTTCAGCACTTCATCGTTGCCGTAGTGCTCCCGGGTCTGGTCCCATAAGTCGTTGTCCTGGAGGTACTCGATTAGCCGGTTCTTGTCGCCGCGAAAGCGTTCGACCATGTCGGCGTATTCTTCCGGGCCGCTGACCGGGTCGAGGCGAAGCCTCTCGGCAAAGTCCCGGGATTGTTCGATGGGTTGATAGCTCACATTGCCGGCACCGGGTGCCAGGCTGTTCAGCCAGCCAGCGACCTGCTCGACGGCGGCAGGCGGTTTGTAATGCCCCGAATGGTTGTCGAACAGGACCTGCCCGTTGCTGCCCCGCTTGATCAGACCGGCGAACAGCGGCAAACCCATGTCGGGCTGGATGCCCATGTGCTGGAAATTGGTATTGGTGAACAGGCGCAGGGTATCGCTGCGGTCGCGGAACAGGGCGACCGGGCTGCCGTCTTCGCTCAGCGACCAGTCTGGCGTCCGCCCGGCAAGCGCCTGCATGCCCCGGCCATAGACCGTGCCCGTGCCGCTGAAAGTCTGAGCGTCGGCGTTCCAGCGCAACTCTTCATACCAACCGGTGCCGATGTGCTTGGCCATCGGATCGATGACGTCGCCCAGCAGCGTTTCCACCGGAATTTTCACTGTGCCCTGGTGATCGGTGAAATCCAGTGGTCGATTGCCGACCATCCGATAGAGGTTGGCGCCATCGACATAACCCGCCGGGTCGGGGCTCAACCAGCGCTGCAACCAGGGCGCGTAGTAGCGTTGACCGTAGTAGTAGAGGCCGCTGGCGTCGCGCTCCTTGCCCGCGTAGCGGCGGTACTTGTAGCGCGCCTGGCTGCTGCTGGCCGCCGCCCACCAGGCAGTGCCGCCGAACGGGTAGTAAAACTCCTGGCTCAGCAACGTGGCCTGGCCGTCCAGTTCGAGGGTGTGAGAGCCCAGTTGATCGCGCAGCTGGTAACGCTGTTGGTCGTTAGCCATCCTGCTCGGCAAGCCCTGTTCCCAGTGGAGGATCTCGACGCTCTCGCAGCGGATGACCTGCAGCCGTTCATTCGTGGCCTCGTCGCGGCGCAGTTCCAGGCCCGGCAGGTAGCGCGCCTCGCCGACCAGGGTGCGTCCCGAGGCCAGGCGCTGGCTCAGCTTGCGCAGGCGGTTGCCGTCGCCATCGTGGGTGTAGCACTCCTGATCGTCCACGCCCTGGTCGCGGCGCACCGTGGTCAGTCGTTCGAGGCGGTTGCGCGGGTTCCAGTCGAGTGCCTGGCCCGGTTGCAACTGGCGCAGGTTGCCGGCGGCATCGAAGGCCTGGTCGAAATCACCGTGACGCTGCGCATCGTCCAGGGCCAGCGCGCGATTGCTGTCTGCAGCGACCACTAGCGTTCGCGTGTATTCGCGGCTGCCGAGATGGCGCAGTTGCCTGAGGTTGCCACTGGCGTCGTATTCATAGTGCTGGCGGTAATTGCTCAGCCGTGACGGATCGCCGGGCAAGGGTTGCAGTTCCGGCAGGCCGGCACCGGGGAGGGCGTCGATGAATTCATGACCGCTGGCCTCGACCAGTTGGTAAAGCGTGTCATGGCGATAGGTGCTGCGCGGTTCGATGCGCTGGTTGGCGAAGTACCGAACCGATCGGGCGTGGTCGACGATCTCCAGGGTGTTGCCGACCGGGTCGTGCTGGTACTCCAGGTCCAGCAGCGCGGCCTGGCCGGGCAGGCCCGCGCACAACCGTGACAGGCGTCCATTGGCAGGATCGCGGGTGTGTTGGGTGATCACGCCGTTGCCAGTGGTCTGGCTGGCGACCTGGCCCCAGACGTCGTAGACGATATCGGTCAGCAGCGGCGTAGGCGCGTCGGCGTCGGCCAGTTGCACGGCGAGCAGTCCGGGACGACCGTCGAGGGTGTGGCTGAACAAGGTCCGGTTATCGCAGGCATCGCGGCGCGAGCGCAATTGGCCCGTGGCGTTGTAGTGTTCGAGGGTGGTGAAGCCGGCGCCGCTTTCCAGCAGCAGGTCGCGTTCGTCGCTGGCCAGCGGCCAATCCACCGGGTCGAGGGACTCGAGAAAATGCCGGGTCTGGTGTTGCACCGCGCCGCCCAGGGCGTAGCCGGACAGGTGCAAGGTGCCGCCCGGATCGTCATGGCGCAGCAGGCGGCCGCACTGGTTGTGCTTGGCGAACGTGGCATCGGCAGCGGCGTATTCGAAGTGCTCGCTGATGCGCTCGGCGCCCTCGGCGGCGGTCTCGCCGATCTCCAGCGGGCGCAGCCGTGCGTCATAGCGCAGGCGCCAGTGACTGCCGCGAGCATCCCAGGTCGACAGCGGCAGACCGGTTTCGCCAGGCAGGTGCAGTTTCCAGCCGGCATCCATGCTCTCGCCGAGCAGGGCCCGACCCGACAGCCCGTGAATCAGCCGCAGGTAGGTCAGCCCCCGGGAATCCTGGCTGGCGTGCAAGTGACCCGCAGCATTCCAGGCATGCCGCTCGATGCGCGCCTCGGCGATTTCGTCGGCCAGTTGCCGGCAGTAGCCGACCGCGCGCAGCGTCAGGCCCCGCGGGTCCACCACGACTAGAGTGGGCGTTGCGCTGTGCGGCGAGGCGGCTCTGCTCATGGCGCGGTCTCCAGCGGGCAGGCGCCCGCAACGCTTCAGTACAGCTGGTGCAGCGCTTTGCGTATCCCGGCCAGACTGATCGCGTTCATCACGCTGGGCTTGCTGCTGCTGGGCAGGAGGATCTGCGCCGGCAGGTCACGGGCGCGTAGATTGCCGAGCAGGCGGGTCACTGCGACGTCCTGGCTGGTGGCGCTGTAATCGTCGATGTCGAATTCGTAGAAGATGAACTGCGGGAAGGCCGGCGCCCGCTCGCGGATCAGGGCTTGCAGTTCGAGGCTGAGTGGGCAGGTGGCGGAACTGACGAGGATCATCCCGGGGGTATCGCGTTCGTCGCTTTCCAGCAGGCAGGCCAGAGCGTCGATTCCTTTCAGGCGGCGGGTGTCCATGGCTGACTCCTTTTTGAGCCGTGATGGACTTTATTGAATACCCGCCGCACTCATCGCGAAACTGACAAAAATACTAGTTCGCAAAACTTCCTTGCAGATGCTCGGCGCGGAACTCGAGAGTCTGCGCACGGTAGCCGGGACGCAGCGGCGGCAGTGGCAGGCAGTCGCTCCAGTCGGCGCCGGCCTGGAGTTCGCCGGGGCCACGGTAGCGCGGGGCCGAGTAGGTGTTCTCGGCGAGGTTGACGCTGTCGCCGGGCGCGTAGGCGGCGACGCGCCAGTGCAGTTCGGTCAGTGGCACGTCGTTGCCGTTGTTCATCCGCACCCGCAGCGGCCGTCCGCCGGGGCAGTCCTGCGGGGCGTAGTCCAGGCGCAGTTCGAGACGCGCCAACTGGCGTGCTTCACGGTTGTCCAGCCACACCACCCAGGCCCCGACCATGACCAGCCCGATCAGTGCCGCCAGCGACACCGGCAGGGCCTTGGCCGGATAGCGCAGCAGCAGGACCAGCCAGGTCAGGATAAGCAGGATGCCGATGATCATGGTCGATGCCCCGGGAAAGACGATCCTGCGATCCTAGCGGGCGCATGGGGCGCTGTCATGTCTGGTGGCTGCCGGGCCGGCATGACCGGCGTCGCCCGCACCTGACATTTCTGCTAGCTGTGCCTGGGCGGCAATGCCGTTATGTTGGTCCGATGCCGATGCGCCGAAGGACTCGTTGCCATGCCTGCCGCCATTCATGCCTTGACCCCGACGCTGGCCGTCCAGGACCCGCGTGGCCTGGCCCTGCGCGAAGTGGCTTACTGCCGGGCGCTGGCGAGCGAGCCGGCTGAACGGCGTGTCCGGGGCAATCGTCACGATGCCGTCGGGCATTGTGTGGAACAGCGGGATCCGCGGCTATGGGCACTGCACGAGCAGGACGGCACGACACCGGCCAACCTGCGTCAACGCTATTCGCTGTCGGGGCGCGAGCTGAGTCGTGACAGCGTCGATGCCGGCTTTGCCTGCAACCTGTTCGGCGAGGCCGGGCAGGGTGTCTGGTTCGAGGACGGCAAGGGCAACCGTCGCCAGCGGGAATATGACGCCTTGCTGCGGCCGCTGGCCGTGCATGAGCAGCAGGCTTGCACTGAGCGCTACAGCTACGCCGACGCCACGCCCGAGCATGCCCTGGTCAATGCCTGCGGACGGCTGCTGCGGCATGACGATACGGCAGGCAGCCGGGCGTTCGAAGGTTATGCACTGGGTGGTGGCGTCAGTCGCGAGGCTCGTCGTTTCTGCCTTGTCGCGGACAGCCCGGACTGGCCTGTGCCGATCGACGAACGGGAGGCCTTGCTGGAACCCGAAGCCGCCATCAGCCGTTGGCGACATGGTCCCCTCGGCGAGGTGCTGGAGCAGACCGATGCCGCCGGCCATCGCCAGGTCTTTGCCCTGACGGTTGCCGGGACGCTGCGTGAAATCAGGATTCGCCTCGGCCAGGGCGCAGAGCAACGGCTGCTGGACAGTGCCCGCTACAACGCCTGGGGCCGGATGGAAGAAGAGCGTCTCGGCAACGGCGTGGTTATCCAGCGCACCTACCGCGAGGAAGATGGCCGACTGCTGCGCCTGCATGCACGGCGGGCCGACGGTGAAATGCTGCAGGACCTGCACTACGGTTACGACCCGGTGGGCAACGTGGTTTCCCTGGAGGACCTGGCCATCCCGGTCCGCCATTTCGCCAACCAGCGTATCGAGCCGCGTTGCGAGTATGCCTACGACAGCCTCTACCAGCTGCGCGAAGCCAGTGGCTGGGAAGCCGGCGCGGCCAGTCGGGGGCCGGGGTCGCTGCTCGATCCGGGGGCAGTCGGCAACTATCGGCAGCGGTACCGCTACGATGCCGCTGGCAACCTGCTGGAACTGACCCATATCGGCGCCCAGGCCCATGGTCGCACCCTGGTCGCGGAGCGGCATTCCAATCGTTGCCTGGCGCAGGGCGAGGACTTCGCCGGCGGCTTTGACGCCAATGGCAATCTGCTGCGCCTGCATCCCGGTGTGGCCCTGTCGTGGAACCCGCGCAACGAACTGCGCGAAGTCAGGCCGGTCACCCGCGAGAGCGGCGTCGACGACTGGGAGCGCTACCTCTACGACGCTGCCGGGCAGCGTGCGCGCAAGCTCGGCTCGGCCGAGGCGGCCAGGCGCACCCACACCCGGGAAGTGCGCTATCTGCCGGGGCTGGAGCGGCATCGAAACAGCCGCGAGCAGTTCGACGTCATGCTGATCCAGGCCGGTACTTGTAGTGTGCGGGTCCTGCACTGGCACACAGGTCTTCCCGACGAGGTTGCGCAGGACCAGTTGCGCTATGCCTTGGCCGACCATCTGGGCTCCAGCAGTCTCGAACTGGACGCCGATGCCGTACTGATCAGCCACGAAGTCTTTCATCCGTTCGGCAGTACCGCCTGGTGGGCTGCTCGCAACGAGATCGAGGCGGGTTACAAGACCGTGCGCTATTCGGGCAAGGAGCGCGATGCGACGGGGTTGTATTACTACGGCGCGCGCTACTACCGGACGGATTGGCAACGCTGGCTGAACCCGGATCCGGCGGGAGAGGCGGATGGGCTGAACCTGTATTGCATGGTCGCAAATGCACCGGTCAATCGTCGGGATGCAGATGGGTTGCAGGGCTTCGATGTGATGGATGATGTCGAACAGGACATGGTCAACACCGGCGATAAAATTCTTGTTTCGGGGCTGGATAACTTCACGCCGGAGTTGCGTGGCAAGTTCCGCAATGCCGCTTCGGAGGGGTTCAGGTGGGCGCAGGCCGTGCAGAAAGGACTCGATGGGCGTCACCGTGGGCGGACTTTCGAAGCGGCGATGCGCTCGACTTTCGGCGCGGAAAGCCTGGGGGACGGTGCCGCGCAGGAGTGTTTGAAAATGGACCTGTGGCGGACCATGGGACAGGTCGGACGTTATCTGAAGGCGTTAGGCAAGAACGAAGGCTGGAGATTGGTTCTGGCCGAGCTGAATGACCCGGACGAATTGGCCGCCACACTGACATCTCATGTCGAGGGACGTGGCGGACGGATTGCAATGGGGACCAGGATCGCTGGCGCCGAGCCGATCGACCTCGCGGCCATCCTGTTTCATGAAGCCCTGCATGCCATGAACAGGGATCACCAGCATGTTCCCAACGAAAACGATGTCCTCGACTACTGGGATGACTTTCCAAAGCTGGGGAGCACGGGAACGCCGGCGCAGCGAGCGGTCGCCGTGCATGAAAGACTCGCCTACAGGGCGCGGAAAGGACCACGCGAATCCAGGATGCCGGGCTCGATGAAGCCTTGGTACCGGCGCCTGGTCAATACAGGTGCCCACGAGCTCGGCTTGCCGAAACCACGCGGTTTGAGACAGCGCAAGGAGTACTTCCGCAAGCATCCTGCGATTCGCTACAAGGTCATGTTGCATAACGCGAATACGCTTTCCGATTTCGCCTCGGCATTCCACAAGGCCCGGCGGCAATGACCGGGTCCCTGCATGCCCAGGCTCGATTACCGCTGCCTCTACGACGCTGCCTGCCCCGTGCAAGCCGGCACCTGGAGCGTGCGGATTTACAGGTTTACCCGGTGACTGCACCACATCAGCCGGATCAGGGGCTGATGTGGTGCTGCGCAGTTGCTTACTGCGCGATGGTCTTGATCGACACCCCGCGTTCGATCGGCGTCGAGCGCCCGTAGATGTCCTCGAAGCGCTCGATATCGTCTTCGCCCAGGTAGCTGCCGGACTGCACCTCGATGATCTCCAGCGGGATCTTGCCCGGGTTGCGCAGGCGGTGGATCGAGGCGATCGGGATGTAGGTGGACTGGTTTTCGGTGAGCAGGAAGACGTTCTCGTCACAGGTCACTTCGGCGGTGCCGGAGACCACGATCCAGTGCTCGGCGCGGTGGTGGTGCATCTGCAGCGAGAGGCTGGCGCCCGGCTTGACCGTGATGTGCTTGACCTGGAAGCGCCCGCCCATGTCCACCGAGTCGTAGGAGCCCCACGGCCGGTACACCTCGCAGTGGTTCTGGGTTTCGCTGCGGCCCTGGGCGTCGAGGGTGTTGACCAGTTGCTTGACCCCCTGAACCTTGTCCTTGTGGGCGATCATCATGGCGTCCTTGGTTTCCACCACGACGATGTTCTCCAGGCCGATCACCGAGACCAGCTTGCCGTTGCCGTGGATCATGCAGTTGCGGCTGTCCTGCACCACCACGTCGCCCTTGGTGACGTTGCCGTTGTCGTCCTTGGGGTGCACGTCCCACAGCGACGACCAGCAGCCGACATCGCTCCAGCCGGCGGACAGTGGCACCACGCAGGCGCGCTGGGTCTTTTCCATCACCGCGTAGTCGATGGAGTTGTCCGGGCAGCAGGCGAAGGTGGCTTCGTCGATGCTCACGCTGTCGCCGTCTTCCGCGCTGCGTTCGAGGGTCAGCAGGCAGGTGTCGTAGATGTCCGGGTCGTGTTTTTTCAGTTCTTCGAGGAAGCGGCTGGCGCGGAACAGGAACATGCCGCTGTTCCAGAAGTAACCGCCGGCCTGGACGAATTCGCGGGCGCGTTTTTCATCGGGTTTCTCGACGAACTGGGCGACCCGGCTGACCCCTTCCGGCAGCAGCGCATCCTGGCTGGAGCGGATGTAGCCATAGCCGGTTTCCGGCTTGGTCGCGGGGATGCCGAACAGCACCATCTCGCCGCGCTCGGCGGCCACGGTGGCCAGGGCCAGGGCGCGTTGCAGGGCCTTCTGATCATCGATCACATGGTCGGCCGGAAGTACCAGCATCAGCTCGTCGCGGCCTTCGTTGACCAGCTTCATCGCGCTCAGGGCCACCGCCGGCGCGGTGTTGCGGCCGAAGGGCTCCATGAGGATGGCCTGGGTCTCCAGGCCGAGCGTGGTCAGTTGCTCGTTGACGATGAAACGGTGGTCCTTGTTGCACACCACGATGGGTGCGTCCATGCCTTCGAAGACCAGGCGCGACAGGGTTTGCTGGAACAGCGTGTGGTCACCGGTAAGGGCGAGGAACTGCTTGGGGAACTGCTTGCGCGACAAGGGCCACAGGCGCGAACCGTTACCGCCGGACAGGATGACTGGAATCATGGTTGTGCTCTCCGAATCTGAAAGTTGGGCAGTAGTGGGTTAGCGGGTCGCGACCGGGCGCTTGACCCAGACCGGCGACAGGTTGCCGGCAGAGCCGGTGACGTAGAGCACGGCAGCTTCGCCGCGCTCGAGGGCGACCGGTTTCAGGTCGCTGACTTTCTTGTCGCCTTCGAACAGCGCCAGGTCGACCTTGACCGGGTTGATCTCGCGCTCGCCGCGGCCGGCGGCGGCCACCGGCTTGACCACTTCGGTCTTGCCGTCGGCGGTCTTCAGGGTCAGGGCCTGGTCACTGAGGTTCTGCACCCGTACCAGGGATTTCTGCTTGTTGCGGAACGGCGGTTCTTCCACCAGTTGCGGCTTGCCGTTGGCGTGGTTAACCAGGGTGTAGTAGTGGTCGGCGGCCAGCTTCACCGGCAGGCTGGCGCTGCCGACCTTGGCGCTGTAGTCGCCTTGCGGCATGAAGCTGAAATCGCTGCTGGCCTGGGCGCCGACCTGGTTGATCGGGGTGTTGCCGACCGTCGCCGAGACCGGCTGGCTGGCAGCGTTGTAGACGCGCACGAAGGTCGAGCCTTTCGGCGCGCTCGGGCCGTACAGTGCGGCGTCGCCGCCGGCCCAGGCTTGCAGCGAGGCGAGGGTGAGGCCGGCGGCGAGGGCGCAGGCTTTGGCGATACGGTGCTTGGACGTGTGCATGTGCATTTCCTCTTAGTGTTCGGTCCGGTTGGACGTCAGGGCCAGCTCTTGATTGGCGTTGCGGGTTTTCTTCAGTTGCGCGATCCATTGCGGGTCGAAGCCGCTGAGGTCGTTCTTGATTGGCAGATAACGCTCGGGGAACTCCCACACCACCAGTTGTGGCGGGCTGTTCTTGAATTCGTCGCCTTGCAGGTACTTGAGCATCGGCAGGATCGGGCCGTGGCCGTCCTCGGCGTAGTTGGCCACGTCGCTGTGCAGGGCCTGCTGCAGCGCGCCGAGGAAGTTCCAGTTGGGGTTGGCGCTGTAGCTGGTGCCGACCAGGGCCACCGGGATCTGCTTGTCGGCGAACAGGCCATCGCCGTCGCTGGAGGCGTTGTCGTCGGCAGCGCGGGTGCTGCGCTTCTGCAACTGGTCCGGCTTGGGCAGCAGGTTGCTGAACAGCGGGTCGAGGGGCAGGAAGTTGGTCAGATCGCCCTTGTATGGCGCCCGTTCCTGGTTCTCGGTGATGAAGGTCTGCGGCGTGCCGCTGAGCAGGGTCTGGCGGGCCACGGCCTCGGCCAGTTGCTGGGCGGCGACTTCGGCACCCATCGGCGTCCAGTGGCTGTCGGTACGCAGGAACACCTGGCCACGGGCCTTGGCCGCTTCCAGCGGGCCGAACAGGTCCGGGGCGAAAATGTTGGCCTGGCGGGCCTGGGCGTGGAAGCTGTTGTAGAGATCGTCATGCAGACTGGCCGGGGCTTGCTCGCCGAGGTACTCGGGATACACCCGGGCCTTGGCCGGAACAATCGCCAGCACCAGCTCGACGCCATGCTCGCGCAGGGTGTCGCGTACGCCGCGCAGCAGCGCCAGGTTCTCCGCCTGGATGCCCTCGGCGTTGGCCGTCGGCTTGAACTCCTCATCGCTGAACAGCCACTGCTCGCGGCCCAGCACGACACCTGGACGGCCTTCGTTGAACAGCTTGAAGTCCAGTGCCGCCCACAGGTTGGTGCCGATGCGCTTGAGCGGGAACTGCTCGTCGTAGTGGGTCTCGGCGGCCTTGGCCAGCTTGCCGTCGAGCAGGCTCATCTGCGCCGTGCGCTGGAAGCCGCCAAGCCCGCCGAGGGACCAGATGCCCAGCGCCGTGAGCAGGGCGAGGAACAGCAGCGAGTAGAGAATGCGTAGTGATCGGGTCATGGTCGGCTCGCTCAGAACTGGAAGTAGAGGAAGGGCGAGTAGCTCTGCGCCGAGAGCTTGAGGATCGACGCGACGAACAGCAGCAGGACCAGCACGCGGGTCGCATACAGGCTCCAGTCGAGGCTGACGCTGCCATCGTTGTGCACCACCACCGGGCTGGCCTTGGCGGTCGGTTTGGCGTTGCGGTAGAAGTCGCGCAGGCCGAACCAGGCCAGGGTGATGTAGGCCAGGATCAGGGTCGCCACCTGCAGGCCGGTGAGGCTGGCGCGGTTGAGCTCGGAGAGGTTCCAGTCGCCGAGGCTGAACATGGCGGCGTACATGCGTCCGGCCACGTGCAGGTTTTCGGCGCGGAAGATCACCCAGCCGATGACCACGAGAAGGAAGGTGAAGGCCCACTTGATCGGGTTGAAGCGCTGCGGGTTGGTGTCCAGGCCCAGGGCCCGTTCGATCGCCAGCCACAGGCCATGCCAGGCGCCCCAGATGATGTAGGTGAAGTTGGCACCGTGCCACAGGCCGCCCAGCAGCATGGTGAGGAACAGGTTGCGGTAGGTGGCGAGGGTGCCGCCGCGGTTACCGCCGAGGGTGATGTACAGGTAGTCGCGCAGCCAGGTCGACAGGCTGATGTGCCAGCGCCGCCAGAACTCGGTGATCGACTGGCTGATGTACGGCTGCTTGAAGTTCTCCATGAAGCGGAAGCCCATCATCAGGCCCAGGCCGATGGCCATGTCGCTGTAGCCGGAGAAGTCGAAGTACAGCTGTGCGGTGTAGGCCAGGGCGCCGAGCCAGGCATCGCCGGTGGTGGGGTTTTCCAGGGCGAAGCAATGGTCGGCGACCACTGCCAGGGTGTCGGCGATGAACACCTTCTTGATGAAGCCCTGCATGAAGCGGGTGCAGCCCTCGGCGAACTTGTCGACGGTGTGGGTGCGGTGGTTGAACTGGTCGGCCAGGTCCTTGAAGCGCAGCACCGGGCCTGCGATCAGGTGCGGGAAGATCGCGACGAAGGCGGCGAAGTCGATCAGGTTGCGGGTGGCCGGGGTGTCGCCGCGGTACACGTCGATGATGTAGCTGATCGACTCGAAGATGTAGAACGAGATGCCGATCGGCAGCAGCACATGGGTGAGGATGAACGGCTCGAGGCCGAACGACGCCATGATCGCGTTGATGCTGTCGACGCCGAAGTTGGCGTACTTGAAGTAGCCGAGGATACACAGGTCGACGGCCACGCCGAGCAACAGCCAGCGCTGGGCCGGCTTGGTGCGTACGCCGGCGGCGCCGACCTTGAGGCCGATCCAGTAGTTCCACAGGGTGACCCCGGCGAACAGGGCGAGGAAGTCCACCCGCCACCAGGCGTAGAACAGGTAGCTGGCCAGCAACAACAGCAGGTTGCGGTAGCGTTGGCCGCTCAGGTAGTACAGGCCGAGGAAAACCGGCAAAAACAGGAACAGGAACACGTTGGACGAGAAGACCATCCCGGTTCTCCTTGTTGTTCAGCATCCGGGGCAACAGCGCCCCCCAAACCCCCCAGCCGTTGGGCCGGGGGAAACCGATGAATCAGTGCTACTGCGGTCCCTGTGGGAGCTGGCTTGCCAGCGATGAAGCCGGCAGGTTCAGCCAAGGTGTTCAGTCGGGCCCCATCG
>NZ_JBMDIJ010000118.1:0-13388 GCF_057808595.1 Pseudomonas sp. FG98
CAAGGTCCGCAGTGCACCTGATAGAGATGTGTAGATACCCATGCAGCGATGAGGCCGGCTTGAACAATGATGTTGTCAGGTCTCCACAGGGTTTGGTGTTGCTCTCAGGACTCAGCCCAATTCCCCCACCGCCCGCCAAGCCTCATCGATCGCCGCATGGGCATATGCACTCCACCCCGCATCCGAGTTGGCGATGGTGACATTGCCCAGCGGCTTCTTCGCCTGTTCCATCCACTTCTCCGTCTGCCCGGCATCGTCGAACAGGCTGTTGGTGAAGCAGGCATAGCCATGGGACCAGCGGTTCACCGTGATCGCCAGGATGTCCCGTTGATGATCGAAGCCCCCCGGCCCGAGCATGCGCTGCAACTGATCCCGTAGCTGCGCTTCCAGCTCGTCGAACGTCTGCGCGTAAAGCTTCGCCCTGCCGGTGCGCGCCTGGTCGCGGGCGCTCATGCCGACATTGGGCGTGGTCGGCACGTAGACCATGTGCAGGCCGATGGCCTTGGCCGGGTCCCTTGGATGCTCGTAGCCGCCCATGCTTACCGGATAGTCCAGCTTGATCCGGCTGTAGGGCTGGGTCGCGGCATAGATCTCGTGCACGCCGAGCTTGTGGAACGCCTGCCAGTTGCGCACCAGCACCTTGGTGTACACCAGTGGGAACTTGACGTTCTGGCTCAGGGCATGGGCCTGCTCGGCCGGCAGGTCGCGCAGCAGGTAGGGGATCATCATGTTGTAGCAGGCCATGACGCAGTGTTTCGCCCGCACCTGGGCCAACTGCCCGCCACGGCTGTAGCCGACGTTCACCCCGCCTTCGACATTGCGCACGCTGACCGCCGTGCTGTTCAGGCGGATGCGCACCGGGTGCGCGGCCTGGTCCAGCTGGCTGTAGTCGAACTGCGCCAGGACGATGTCCTCCATGCCCTTGCCCGGCGCCACCTGGGGAATCAGGTCACGCACCAGCAGGCGCGCCAGCGAGGCGTTGCCGTCTGGGAAGTGGTAGATATACGGCTCTTCCATCTCCGCCTGGGCTTCTTCGCTGATCGGGTCGAGCTGCATTGCGGAAAAGCCGGGGAAGCCGACGCTGTAGGCGTCCGCCGCCGCCACGGCATCGATGCTCAGGGCCATGAAGTCGTTGGTGCGGCCCTGGAAATAGGCCACCGCCGTCGGCGACAGGCCGACGTTCTTGAGCAGGAAGTCGCGGTAGCTGGTGCGTTCCAGGTAGGCGGTCTTGTCTTCCTTGCTCTTGCCGGCCAGGTAGTCCCGGGGTGTTTCGTGCAGGGCGATCAGCGCCTGGCGGTCGGCTTGCGACAACGGGAAGTCATTGATGAAATCGCGGATCGAGCGGGCATTCAGGCGCTCCGGGGCGATATCGTCGGCGACCATGGGCGTCGGGTCGCCGGTCACCAGCTTGTCTTCACCAAAGGTCTCCTTGTCGAAGAACACCCCACGGGACAGCTTCAGGTCCGGGTAGAAGTTGCGCTCGAAGGCTGTTTCGAAGCGCTTGATCTCCACCCCGAGGGCCTTGAGCAGCCCGTTCACTTCCTTGCTGTAAAGATGGTTCGGCGACTGGAACGCCTCGCTGCCGCCATAGCCGATGATCATCCGCCCGTCGGCGCTGAACTCGTTGCGCTTGGCATGGCCGCCGAAGTCGTCATGGTTTTCGACGATCAGGATCCGCGCCTGCGGATGGCGCTGGCGATAGAACCAGGCCGCCGACAGGCCGCTGAGGCCACCACCGACCACCACCAGGTCGTATTGCTCGGCGATCGGCAGGGCGTCGGTGTCGAAAGTCTTCTTCTCCCAACCCATCTGGTGCGCCACTTCGAAGGCACCGGCATGGCTACCGCGCAGGCCGGTCAGGGACGGCGGGTAGTAACGCCCGTCCGGAGCGGCCTGGAGCAGTTGCAGCGGGGTCATCCCCGCCGCGATGCCGATGGCGACGCCGTTGAGAAAATCGCGTCGTGTGATCTGCATGAAGGGTCCTTAGTGCTTGAACATCACATGGCGGATGCAGGTGTAGTCTTCCAGGCCGTACATCGACATGTCCTTGCCGTAGCCGGAGAGTTTCTGGCCGCCGTGAGGCATCTCGCTGACCAGCATGAAGTGCGTGTTGACCCAGGTGCAGCCGTATTGCAGGCGCGCCGAAACCCGGTGGGCGCGGCCGACGTCGGCGGTCCACAGCGACGAGGCCAGGCCATAGTCGGAGTCGTTGGCCCATTCCAGCACCTGCGCCTCGTCGTCGAAGCGGGTCACCGAGACCACCGGGCCGAACACTTCGCGGCGGACGATCTCGTCGTCCTGCTGGGCATCTGCCAGTACCGTCGGCTCGAAGAAGAAGCCGTCACCCGGCACCGCCTTGCCGCCGGTGACCAGGCGGATATGCGGCTGGGCAATGGCGCGCTCGACGAAGCCGGCGACGCGATCGCGGTGCTGCGCGGTGATCAGCGGGCCAAGCTCGGTTTCCGGATCGTTCTGCAGGCCGTACTTGATGGTCGACACCGCGGCGCCAAGCTTCTCGACGAACTTCTCGTAGATGCCGCTCTGCGCGTAGATGCGGCAGGCCGCGGTGCAGTCCTGGCCGGCGTTGTAGAAGCCGAAGGTGCGGATGCCGTCGACGGCGGCGTCGATATCGGCGTCATCGAAGATGATCACCGGAGCCTTGCCGCCCAGTTCCATGTGCATGCGCTTCACGCTGTCGGCGGTGTTGGAAATGATGTTCGAGCCGGTGGCGATGGAGCCGGTCAGCGAAACCATGCGCACCTTCGCGTGGGTGACCAGCGGCGCGCCGACGCTCGGGCCCTTGCCGAAGACGATATTGAGCACGCCGGCCGGGAAGATCTCTGCGGCGATCTGCGCCAGGCGCAGGGCGGTCAATGGAGTCTGCTCGGAGGGCTTGAGCACCACGGTATTGCCGGCGGCCAGGGCCGGGGCGATCTTCCAGGCGACCATCATCAGCGGGTAGTTCCACGGCGCGATGGAGGCGATCACGCCGACCGGGTCGCGACGGATCATCGAGGTATGGCCCGGAAGGTATTCGCCCGCCGCCGAACCGTTGAGGCAGCGGCTGGCGCCGGCGAAGAAGCGGAACACATCGGCGATGGCCGGGATCTCGTCGTTCAATGCGGCGCTGTAGGGCTTGCCGCAGTTGTCCGATTCCAGCTTGGCCAGTTCCTCGCCATTCGCCTCGATGGCGTCGGCCAGTTTCAGCAGCAGGGCCGAGCGGTCCTTCGGCGTGGTCTGCGACCAGGCGTCGAAGGCGTGGTCGGCAGCGCGCACGGCGGCATCGACCTGGGCGGCGGTGGCCTCGTTGATGCTCACCAGGGTGGCGCCCAGGGACGGGTTGAGCACGTCGTAGGCAGGTCCTTCGCCGGCCACCAGTTGTCCGTTGATCAGCAGCTTGGTTTGCATGGTTCAGTCCTCGTCAGCAAGTCAGGGTTATTTGCCACTGCCGGCAACGCTTTCGCCGCCGCGGGTCAGGTAGTAGGCGCCAAGGATCGGCAGCATGGTCACCATCATCACCAGCATGGCGACCACGTTGGTCACCGGTACGTCGCGCGGCCGGCTGAGCTGGTTGAGCAGCCAGATCGGCAGGGTGCGTTCGTGCCCGGCGGTGAAGGTGGTGACGATGATCTCGTCGAACGACAGGGCGAAGGCCAGCATGCCGCCGGCCAGCAGCGCCGAACCGAGGTTCGGCAGGATGATGTAGCGGAAGGTCTGCCAGCCGTCGGCGCCGAGGTCCATGGACGCCTCGATCAGGCTCTGCGAGGTGCGGCGCAGGCGGGCGATCACGTTGTTGTAGACGATCACCACGCAGAAGGTGGCGTGACCGACGACGATGGTGAAGATCCCCGGTTCGATGCCCAGGCTCTTGAACGCCGAGAGCAGGGCGATGCCGGTGATGATGCCGGGCAGGGCGATCGGCAGGATCAGCATCAGCGAGATGCCTTCCTTGCCGAAGAAGCTGCGCCGGTACAGTGCCGCCGAGGCCAGGGTGCCGAGCACCAGGGCGATCAGCGTGGCCAGGCAGGCCACCTGCAGCGACAGCTTGATCGACTCCAGCACGTCAGGCCGCGAGAAGGCCACGCTGAACCACTTCAGGGTAAAGCCCTGGGGCGGGAAGCTGAACGCCGCGTCCTCGGTGTTGAAGGCGTAGAGGAAGATGATCAGGATCGGGAAGTGCAGGAACACCAGCCCGCCCCAGGCCGCCAGGCGCAGGCCCAGCGAAGCTTTTTCAGAGTGCATCGAAGGCCCCCAGGCGTTTGACGATGGACAGGTAGATGGCGATCAGCACGATCGGCACCAGGGTGAAGGCCGCAGCCATCGGCATGTTGCCGATCGCGCCCTGCTGTGCGTAGACCATGCCGCCGATGAAGTAGCCGGGCGGGCCTACCAGTTGCGGCACGATGAAGTCGCCCAGGGTCAGGGAGAAGGTGAAGATCGAACCGGCGGCGATGCCCGGCACCGACAACGGCAGGATCACCTGCATGAAGGTCTGCCCCGGCGTTGCGCCGAGGTCGGCCGAAGCGTGCAGCAGCGACGGCGGCAGGCGCTCCAGCGAGGCCTGGATCGGCAGGATCATGAACGGTAGCCAGATGTACACGAAGACCATGAAGCGCCCCAGGTGCGAGGTCGACAGGGTGCTGCCGCCCACGCCCGGGATGCCGAGGATGAACTGCAAGACCGGCTCCAGGTGCAGCAACGAGACGAACCACTGGGCCACGCCGCCCTTGGCCAGCAGCAAGGTCCAGGCATAGGCCTTGACGATATAGCTGGCCCACATCGGCATCATCACCGCGATGTAGAAGAACGCCTTGGTCTTGCCCGTGGTGTAGCGCGCCATGTAGTAGGCGATGGGGAAGGCCAGGGCGGCGCTGGCGATGGACACGGCAATCGCCATGACCAGGGTGCGCAGGATGATGTCGAAGTTCGCCGGGTTGAACAGCGCGGCGAAGTTGGCCAGGGTCAGGTCCGGCGTCACCGCCATGGTGAAGTCGTCGAAGGTGTAGAACCCCTGCCACAGCAGGCCCAGCAGCGAGCCGAGATAGATCGCGCCGAACCAGATCAGCGGCGGGATCAACAGCAGCGCCAGATACAGGTTGGGCTTGCGGTACAGCAGGTTGGAGAAGCGCCGCATCGGCGATCCCGCAGTCGGCGCCAGCGCCGGTTTTTCCAGGGCCAGGCTCATCTCAACGACCCTCGCTCAACACGGTTTCCTGCAACGGCGTCATCGCCTCGCGCGCCCAGTGCGCAGCCAGGCGCTGGCCCGGTTGCAACTGCGCGGCATCGGCCTGCCACTGGGTGTTGGCCTGGCTGACATTGAGCAACTGGCCGTTGTCCAGCTTCAGTTCGTAGCGGGTCGCGCTGCCCTGGTACTGGATATCGTGGAGCACGCCGCTGACCTGGACCTGGCCGCTGACGGCGGCGTCGCCCAGGCGGATGTGCTCGGGACGGATCGAGAACGGCTGTCCGCTGCCGCTCAGCTGGCTGGCGAGGTCGCCGCGCAGCACGTTGGAGGTGCCCACGAACTCGGCGACGAAGGTGGTCGCCGGCTTCATGTACAGGTTGCGCGGGGTGTCGACCTGCTCGATGCGACCGCGGTTGAACACCGCCACGCGGTCGGACATCGACAGCGCTTCGGTCTGGTCGTGGGTGACGAAGATAAAGGTGATGCCCAGTTGCCGTTGAAGCTTCTTCAGCTCGGTCTGCATCTGCTCGCGCAGCTTCAGGTCGAGGGCGCCCAGCGGCTCATCGAGCAGCAGTACGCGGGGACGGTTGACCAGGGCGCGGGCCAGGGCCACGCGCTGGCGCTGGCCGCCGGACAGTTGCACCGGCTTGCGGCTGCCGTAGCCGCCGAGGGCGACCATGTCCAGCGCTTCCTCGGCACGTTTGTGGCGTTCCTGCTTGCCGACGCCCTTGACCTTCAGGCCATAGGCGACGTTGTCCAGCACGCTCATGTGCGGGAACAGCGCGTAGTCCTGGAACACCGTGTTGACGTCGCGTTGGTACGGCGGCAGGCCGGCGGCTTCGGCGCCGTGGATGCGGATCGAGCCGTCGCTGGGTTGTTCGAAGCCGGCGATCAGGCGCAGGCAGGTGGTCTTGCCCGAGCCGGACGGGCCGAGCATGGAAAAGAACTCGCCGTCCTGGATATCGATGGATACCCGGTCGACGGCCTTGACCTCGCCGAACAAGCGGGAAACCTGGGTGAACTGGACTGCAAGGGTCATGGTGCGGTGCTCCGGATAGGCGTGGGTGTGTGCAGCGGCCCAGGCCTGGACGACTGACGACGGTGGTGCGTGTTTTCGCAGGTGTTTTTGCGGTGTTCTCTCGGGCCTCATCGCCGGCAATCGGATCGCCGCCCGGCCGGCTCCCACAGGAACTGTGTGCGCCGCCGAACCTGTGGGAGCTGGCATTGCCAGCGATGAGGCCCGAAAGACGGGCCCAGGGCTAAGGCTTAACGCCCACCCATGATCGCGATGTAGTCCTGGGTCCAGCGGCTGTACGGCACGAACTTGCCGCCCTCGGCCTGCGGGGTCTTCCAGAAGGCGATCTTGTCGAACTGGTCGAAACCGTTGGTCTTGCAGCCCTCGGCGCCAAGCAGCTCACTACCGGTGCACGCCGCCGGGACCGCCGGCAGCGAGCCGAACCAGGCCGCCACGTCACCCTGGACCTTCGGCTGCAGCGACCAGTCCATCCACTTGTACGCGCAGTTCGGGTGCTTGGCCTCGACGTGCAGCATGGTGGTGTCGGCCCAGCCGGTCGCGCCTTCCTTCGGAATGGTCGAAGCCACCGGCTGGTTGTCGGCCTTCAGGCCGTTGACCATGTAGCCCCAGGAGCTGGATGCAGCCACGCCTTCGTTCTTGACGTC
Organism: Pseudomonas sp. FG98; assembly: GCF_057808595.1. Classification (NCBI taxonomy): domain Bacteria; kingdom Pseudomonadati; phylum Pseudomonadota; class Gammaproteobacteria; order Pseudomonadales; family Pseudomonadaceae; genus Pseudomonas; species Pseudomonas sp. FG98. The sequence goes on from NZ_JBMDIJ010000118.1 coordinate 6,866, forward strand.
GCTCATCTGCACCGTCGCGTCATGCCAGTAGCGGTGGATCAGCGGCTGTTGCTGGCGCAGCAGGTCGAGCACCGCCTTGTACTGGGTTTCGTTCAGCTCGTAGGGGTTCTGGATGCCCAGTTCCGGCTTGGCCGATTTCAGGTACAGCGCCGCGTCGGCGATGTAGATCGGGCCGTCGTAGGCCTGCACCCGGCCCTTGTTCGGCTTGCCGTCGGGGAAGTTCTGCGCCTCGAACACCACGTTCCAGCTGGTCGGCGCCTGCGGGAACACGTTGGTGTTGTACATCAGCACGTTCGGACCCCACTGGTACGGGGTGCCGTAGACCTGCTTGTTGACCACGTACCAGGCGCCGTCCTGCAGGCGCGGATCGATGTTCTTCCAGTTGGGGATCAGGCTGGTATTGATCGGTTGCACGCGCTTGCCGACGATCAGCCGCAGCGAGGCATCGCCCGAGGCGGTGACCAGGTCGTAGCCGCCCTTGGCCATCAGGCTGACCATCTCGTCCGAGGTGGCGGCGGTCTTCACCGAGACCTTGCAGCCGGTTTCCTTCTCGAAACCGGTGACCCAGTCATAGGCCTTGTCGCTGTCACCGCGCTCGATATAGCCGGGCCAGGCGACGATATCCAGCTGGCCTTCGCCGGCACCCACGGCCTTCAGCGGTTCGGCGGCCTGCAGGCTGGCGCTGGCCAGCAGGGCGGTGCTCAGGGCGCTGAGCAATGCGGTCTTGTGCGCGAACATGGTGTTCCCTCTTCTTTAAATTATGGTCGGGGCAGTCGGTCAAAGCGGTGCAGCGGTCGTTGTTAGCGTAGTGTCTATCGTTGTTCAGCTCAGGCGTTGTTCAGCTCAGGTGTTCGCCATGGCGCGCCATGATGTGGCGGACCACGCTGTAGTCCTGCAGCGAGTCGCTGGACAGGTCCTTGCCATAGCCGGAGCGCTTCAGCCCGCCGTGGGGCATCTCGCTGACCAGCATGAAATGGCTGTTGATCCAGGTGCAGCCGTATTGCAGGCGCGCGGCGATCTGCATGGCCTTGTCCAGGTCACGGGTCCACACCGAGGACGCCAGGCCGTATTCGGAATCGTTGGCCCAGTCCACCGCCTGGCTCAGCTCGTCGAAGCGGGTCACGGTGACCACCGGCCCGAACACCTCGCGCTGGACGATCTCGTCACGCTGCTGGCAGCCGGCCAACAGGGTCGGCTGGTAATAGTAGCCAGGCCCCGAATGCACGGCGGCGCCGGTGACCCGCTCGATATGCGGCTGGCTCAGCGCGCGCTCGACGAAGCTGGCCACGCGGTCGCGCTGGCGGGTGCTGATCAGCGGGCCGATCTCGTTGTCGGCGTCGCGCTTGCTGGCAAAGCGCAGGCTGCTAACCGCCCAGCCTAGCTCGGCGACCAGCTTGTCGTGGATGCCGGCCTGGGCGTAGATGCGGCAAGCGGCGGTGCAGTCCTGGCCAGCGTTGTAGTAACCGTAGGTGCGCACGCCCTCGACCACCGCTTGCAGGTCGGCGTCGTTGCAGACGATCACCGGCGCCTTGCCGCCCAGTTCCAGATGGGTGCGCTTGAGAGTCTTGGAGGCGGCCTGGAGGATCTTCTGCCCGGTGACGATATCGCCGGTCAGCGACACCATGCGCACCCGGGCATGGCTGACCAGATGGCTGCCGACGCTCTCGCCGCCGCCGCAGACGATATTCAGCACCCCCGGCGGCAACAGCTCGGCCAGCGCCGGCGCCAGGGCCAGGATCGACAGCGGGGTATGTTCGGAGGGCTTGAACACCAGGGTGTTGCCGGCGGCCAGGGCCGGGGCGATCTTCCACGCCGCCATCATGATCGGGTAGTTCCACGGCGCGATGGAGGCCACCACGCCGAGCGGGTCGCGGCGCACCATGCTGGTGTAGCCGGGCACGTACTCGCCGGCCAGTTGCCCGGTCTGGCAACGCACGGCGCCGGCGAAGAAACGGAACACGTCGATGGCCGCCGGAAGATCGTCCTGACGTGCCAGGTGCAGCGGCTTGCCGCAGTTCAGGGCTTCCAGGCGGGCCAGCTCGTCGGCCTGGGCCTGCAAGGCGTCGGCGATGGCCAGCAGGATGATGGAGCGCTGCTGCGGCGTAGTCCGCGACCAACTGGAGAAAGCCCGGTGGGCGGCCTGGATGGCGCTTTCAACCTGCTCGTTGCTGGCCTCGGCGATGCGCGTCAGCACTTCGCCGGTGGCCGGGTTGAAGATCGGCTCGGCCAGCCCCTCGCCGGCGACCAGTTCGCCGTCGATCAGCAATGCGGTGGACAGGGTCGGATGTGCGCCGGACATGCGTTGGATTCTCTGTTGTTCTAATTATTCGCCCTACGGAGGTGGGCGATATTTCTTACAGAGCCTAGAGCGCAGCGTGCAGGTCGACAAATTCTAAATATTGAAGGGGGCGTTCGATTAAATCGAAAGCTTGCGGCCAGTCCCCGGTTCCCGGGCCACGGTCAGGAACGGATCGACCAATGCCGGGCGTGCCGTGCCCCGGCGCCAGGCCAGGCCGATATCCAGGGTCTGGCTCAGGTCCGCCAGCGGCCGCGCCTCGATGATGTCGCCCTCCAGGGACCACGGGCGGTAGGTCATGTCCGGCTGGATCGACACCCCCAGGCCCGCCGCCACCAGGCTGCGCACCGCCTCGGTGGATGCCGTGCGCAGGCTGATCTGCGCCTGCAGCCCGGCACCGGCCCACATGCGCCGGGCGTTGTGTTCCATTTCATCGACGTTCAGCTGGATCAATGGCTCGTTGGCCACATCGGCCAGGCTGATGCTGTCGCGCTCCAGCAGCGGGTGCTGGGCCGGCAGCCACAGGCGGTGGGGCGAGTGGGTCAGCACCTCGGTCTGCAACGCCAGGCGGTCTTCCAGGTTGGACAGGATCAGCACTCCCACATCGATTTCCCCGGCTACCAGCAGGTGCTCGATATAAGGCCGTTCGTCCTCGGTCACGCGGATCTGCACGTTGGGGTAGGCGCGCTGGAAGCGGGTCAGCAGGTCGGCCAGGTAATAGCCGGCCACCAGGCTGGTCACGCCGATGGTCAACTGCCCGGCGACCTGGTCGGTGCTCTGTTGCAGGCTGCGCTTGGCGTTGTCCACGGTGGCCAGGATCAGGTGCGCCTGGCGCAGGAACTGATGGCCCTGGTGGGTCAGGGTCATGCCCTTGGCATGGCGGTTGAACAGGCTGACGCCGATCTCCTGTTCCAGTTGCTGGATCGCCAGGGTCAGGGTCGACTGGGAAATGAACACGGCCTGGGCGGCGGCGGAGATGGAACCGGTTTCGGCGACCGCGATGAAATGGCGGATCTGGCGGAGGGTCATCATGGGGGCGGGGCTTTATGAGTTTTGTTGGTGCGGGGGAGTGTATATCTTTTTTTTCGATGGGAAGTTTTGCGCTGTCTGGTCTGGGCCCATCGCTGCATGAGTATCTACACATCTTTGGCGAAGGCCGACGCGGTCCGGGTAGGAGCTGCTTTAGCTGCGATGGACCGCGCAGCGGTCCCAAATCCTGTCTATCCAATGAGCCTGGAGAAACGCGGCAGACTGGGCACTGTGAATCCATGATGCGGCTTGATCAGGGGCTCGTGGGGGATGGTTATGGGACCGCTAGCGCGGTCCATCGCAGCTAAAGCAGCTCCTGCCTGAACCGCACCGCACTGGAGCTTTGTGTAAACCGGAAGATGTGTAGATACCCATGCTCATCGCTGCGGTTCGGCGCCCCGACAAGCGAGAGATGAACATGGGCCATGGTTGACCGCCTTGTTGGTACGCCTCGGGATTGGGGCGAGCACAACAGCCTCCCCGTGATAGATCGCCAAGCCTTCAGTCATGACCTCTGTCAATCAAGGAAAAGACAAGTGTTTTGACTTGCAGGGAGGCAGTGTACTGGAAGGATATTTTCATATTCGGGTGGGTGTTTTGATCAAGTTTATAAGTGTCGAATCCACCCAAAACTTTATTCAAGGGTAGCTTGGTAACTCCTTTCGACTCCATAGGCGCACCAAAGCTGGCTCGCACTTGAGATTGAGTCATTTCAGGGAGCAAGGGTTTAGGTAGTTCTCCTCTGTAAGGAGATACGCCATCTACAACCGAAATGAGGCTGATAAATAATCTCTCAAAGCGTTTGGTCTCGGCCCAAAAGCTAAGCTCCAACCCTGTAACGGGTTCGATATCGAGCCAGTCACGGCCTTTGTAGAGCTCCTGCAGGGGTTGGGATATTAGCCCCTTGCTGACCAAAGTGTCGTAGGACTGTCCAATATTTCTGATCCATTCCTCAATGGTTTTGGCATCCATTAGTACCACCCCTGTTCTTCACTCAAAGTATGTAATTGGTCGCGAGCAATTTCGATATCAGTCTCTGAGAATCCTTGTTCAAGCAGTCCGATTTTGTTTGCGTCGAAATTGCTGTCTACGGCGGTTCTAAGGTCGGCTGCGTCTAGTGTCTTCTTGGATTTTGTATTGCGTCCGCCATAAGTCTCGCTGTACTTGCGGTGAACATCTGCCGGGATTGCAATGCTGGGTGCTCTCCGTAAGTAGCTATCAATTTCAACCTTGAGCATGTCTGGAAAATTGCGTTCAAGCATAGCTTCCAGTGCTCGTTGAGACGGAATATGGTCGATATCGAGCCCATCGTTGCGACTCCGGCTACTCAGATCATTAAATGGCCCCACCTCCAACGGTCTGACTGCTGGCTTGGCAAATACCAAGTACAGCGGCGGTACGCCTGAGTCCGCAGGGAATGTAAGGATCACGTCCTGCCAGGTGATGTCCTCGGTATCTTGTCCTGGATAGGTCGTTATCTGGCTGTCCCGCCCATTGGGAATGGGGTGGACAAAAAGGTTGTCCAGTAGGTCGGGCCGGGCGCCGGGATAAGTGGTAGGTGCGCTTACCAGCGGGCCGTTGTTGGGAGTCCAGGTAATCGTCAGGCCGTCGAGGTGCGCTTCCATCGCGCTCTTGTTGGCGTTCCAATGCGCTCGCCTGACCGGTACGCGGTCCTCGCCACCGTAGTGGCTGAAGGTTTGGAAGCCGTAGATCTGCGTGACGCCTTGTGCATCCCGGCGAAACTGGAAACGCACCCGTGTCAGTGCTTGGCTCATCTGCCTGAGTTGTTCTTCGGTGTAGAGCGTCCCGTCGGCTAGATCGGACGGCCATAGCGCCAAAAGCAGGGGGTTGGCCGCACTCGTGAGTGAGGAAGTGGCCGCGCCAACGGCGCGTACCGCCCATGCTCCGAGGCCTTCCAGCAGACCACTGCCAGCGACTCGGCCGATCGACACACCGGCAAGCGCTGTTCCCGCTGCGGTCTCGCGAGTGGTTGGCCCGATAACTGCGACTCTGCCGAAGTTGGAAATGGGTTCCGGAGAGCAGGTGTCTTTGGTAGTGCCGAGACAGGATCGGGTGAATACTGGGGTAGGAACGGCTGTTGCTGTCCCGATCGGAGTGCTGGGTGTCGCGTTGGCGGCAGGTTTCTCAGCAAGAGTTGCTGCCTGGGTCGCAGTGGTTCTGACTGATGCCGGACTGGTGGTGATCTGAGTAGTAGAGCCATAGACCACATGGTCCGGGCAGCGGCAGGCGACCCGGTCACCAGTGGCTACATAGGGCTGGTCTTCGCACCAGTCGGTGGCCGTACCAACGATCGGGAAGCTCCCATCGCACTTGTCACATCGGGCCAGATCGCCTGTCTGGACGATGGGTCTCTCTCCCTCGTACCAAGTGGCGGTAGCTGATAGGACCTTCCCGTAAGTCGTTTTGTCGCCAAGACATGCCAATGGTCTCGCCATACACCCTCCGTAGTTGCTGAGGGGGCGGATCATTAATGCGAGGATGGGGCGGTGTCAGCAGGGCGATTCTGAGCGATGCGTAGGAAATTTCAGCGATCATAAACGTCAACAAGATGTTGCATATCAGCCGCTAACTTCATCGATTTCCGACTTTCTTGTAGGCAATTTCCCAAGCATACTCCGCGGCCCGCTTTTCGGTTGCGTGGCCTGGAAAGGGTGCCTAGTCTGCGTCGGTCGTTGCCAAATCAACGACCGGATTAGCAGTCCGAAGCCCTATTTAGGAACCACCTGCAACCGTCTTATGGCGGCTGTGCGTGTGGGCACCTTCGGGTGCGCCGGGTATTGGTTCCTAGGGCTCGGTCTGCTAACCCGCGTACAGTCGCCACCATTCGTTTAGCAGCGAATTGTGGTTTTGCATCCTTGAAACCTAGGAACAGAAACCATGAAAAAGCTAGTCCCCGATCCACCTCCCGTCCTCTGCGTCGGTCCCGGCCTTTCCCCTGAAGAAGCCATTTGCAAGGCCGAAGAACATCTGGCCAGAGCCCTCACCAGCATCACTTACCTGCCTTCGCCGGCCGCGCTGAAACACCAGCACATGCTCAGTGGCATTGTCCTGAACATGAAGATCTGCAAGGCGTTGCTGGCGGTTGCGCAGTCGAAATCGGCGGAGGCGGTGCCGGTTTAGTTTGCTGTGTTCTTGAGGGCCTCATCGCCGGCAACGCCGGCTCCCACAGGGTTCTGC
>NZ_JBMDIJ010000119.1:0-13339 GCF_057808595.1 Pseudomonas sp. FG98
AGCACAGATACTGTGGCTGGCCCAGAACCCTGTGGGAGTCGGCTTGCCGACGATGGGGCCAGTCGGCACAACATCAACCTGCTTGTCTGCCGCCATGGAATCTCCCACCTGTACCGCGCAGCACAGGTGGATTCAGCTCGATGCACCACTGGGAACAGGGCTGCCATGGCTCTCCTGCTTGAGGTCCATGCGCTGGATTTTGCCCACCACCACCAGGTAGCAGAACATCGCCAGCAGCGCATTGGCCGCGACGAACACCAAGGCGATTTCAAACGATCCGGTGGCCTGCAGGATCAGCCCGATGATGATCGGCGTGGTGATCCCGGCAGTATTGCCGAAGGCATTGAAAACCCCGCCGCACAGGCCGGCAATCGGCTTGGGCGCAGTGTCGGCGACCACGGCCCAGCCGATGGCGCCGAAGCCCTTGCCGAAGTAGGCCAGCGCCATGATCGCCACGATCATCCATTCCGCGTCCACGTAGTTGCACGCCACCATGCTGGTGGACATCAGCATGCCCAGCACCAGCGGCGCCTTGCGCGCGAAGGTGAGCGACCTGCCGTTGCGGATCAGCGCATCGGAAATGATCCCGCCCAACACCCCGCCGAGGAAGCCGCACACCGCCGGGATCGAGGCGATGAAGCCGGCCTTGAGGATCGACATGCCACGGTCCTGGACCAGGTACACCGGGAACCAGGTGAGGAAGAAGTAGGACAGGGTGTTGATGCAGTACTGGCCGATGAACACGCCCATCATCATGCGGTTGCCCAGCAGTTGCTTGAAGCTCGCCCAGCTCGGTTTGGGCGCGTCGTTCTTCACCCCGGCCTGGTCCATGTCGATCAGGCCACCGCCCTCGGCAATGTGCTGCAACTCGGCCTGGTTGATACGCGGATGCTGCTTGGGGGCGTACACGGTTTTCAGCCAGACGCCGGTCATGATGATGCCCAGGCCGCCCATCACCACGAACACGTAGTGCCAGCCGAAGGTGTAGACGATCCAGCCCATGAACGGGGCGAACAGCACCGTGGCGAAGTACTGCGCGGAGGTGAAGATGCCGGCGGCGGTACCGCGTTCGGCGGAGGGGAACCAGGCGGCGGCCATGCGGCTGTTGCCCGGGAAGGACGGGGACTCCGCCAGCCCGACCATGAAGCGCAGGACGAACATCACGATCACCGCGACCGAAACGCTGTACCAGCCGACCGTGGCTTGCAGGATGGTGAAGGTGGACCAGAGGAAGATGCTCCAGGCATACACCCGCTTGGTGCCGAAGCGGTCGAGCAGCCAGCCGCCGGGAATCTGCCCGAGCACGTAGGCCCAGGCGAAGGCGGAGAACAGCAGGCCCATTTGCACGGGGGTGATGCCCAGTTCCTTTTGCATCGAGGAGCCGACAATCGACAGGATGGCCCGGTCGGCGTAGTTGATCGTGGTGACCAGGAACAGCAGGAGCAGAATCACATAGCGAATGCGGGTGGGTTGCGCAGTCATGGCGGTGCCTCTTGTTATTGTGTGGCCGGCGGCGTCCAGGCGCCGCCGGCAGGGCGGATCGAATGGCTTACTTGGCCGGCACCCGGGCGATCATCTGCGCCGCGCGCAAGAACTCGAAGTCGCAGCCTTTGTCGGCCTGGGTCATCTGCTCGTAGAACAGCTTGCGATAGCCGCGCTCGGCATCCACCGGGGTGGGCAGCTTCAGGTCACGCCGGCGCGCTTGCAGCTCTTCATCGTCGACCAGCAACTCGATGCTGCGCTGCTGCACGCTGAGGCGGATGCGATCGCCGCTGCGCACCAGGGCCAATGGCCCACCGAGCGCGGCTTCGGGAGTGACGTGGAGGACGATGGTGCCGGCGGCGGTGCCGCTCATGCGCCCGTCGGAGATCCGCACCATGTCCTTGACCCCGGCCCTGGCGAGCTTTTTCGGGATCGGCAGGTAGCCGGCCTCGGGCATCCCGGGGGCGCCGATCGGACCGATGTTCTTCAGCACCAGCACGTCGTCGGCGTTGACGTCCAGGTCCGGGTCATCGATGCGTTTGGCCATGTCCTCGGAGTTTTCGAAGACCACGGCGCGGCCTTCGTGCTCCATCAATTCAGGGTTGGCCGCCGATTGCTTGATGATCGCGCCGTCCGGGGCCAGGTTGCCCTTGAGGAAGGCGATGCCGCCGGCCGGGTAGATCGGGTTGGCGAAGCTGCGCACCACGTCCTGCTTGTATTGGGGGAAGTCGTCCAGCTCTTCGCCGAGGGTGCGGCCACTGACGGTCATGGCGTCCAGGTGCAGCAATGACTTGAGTTCGCGCAGTACCGATTGCAGCCCGCCGGCGCGGTGCAGGTCTTCCATGTAGTGCTGGCCCGAGGGCTTGAGGTCGACCAGCACCGGGGTTTCCCGGCTCATGCGGTCGAAGGCTTCGAGGTCGATCTCGTAGCCCATGCGCCCGGCAATCGCGGTCAGGTGGATGATGCCGTTGGTCGAACCGCCGATGGCCAACAGCACGCGCAGGGCGTTTTCGAAGGCCTGCTCGGTGAGGATCTTGTCCGGGGTCAGGCCGGTGCGAGCCATGATCACGGCGCGGCGTCCGCTTTCTTCGGCCACGCGGATACGGTCGCTGGTTACCGCCGGCGGCGTGGCGCCGCCCGGCAGCACGATGCCCAGCGCCTCGCCGATGCAGGCCATGGTGCTGGCCGTGCCCATCACCGAGCAGGTGCCGATGCTGGCCACCAGCTTGTTGTTCACTTCGCTGATCTCCTGCTCGTCGATTTCCTCGGCGCGGTAGCGGCCCCAGAAACGACGACAGTCGGTGCAGGCGCCGACCCGCTCGCCACGGTGCCCGCCGGTGAGCATCGAGCCGGTGACCAGCTGGATCATCGGCACATTGGCCGAGGCCGCGCCCATCAGTTGGGCGGGGACGGTCTTGTCGCAGCCGCCGATCAGCACCACCGCGTCCATCGGCTGGGCGCGGATCATTTCCTCGGTGTCGATGGCCATCAGGTTGCGCAGGTACATGCTGGTGGGCTGAGAAAAACTCTCGGCAATGGAAATGGTCGGGAAGTCGATGGCCAGCCCGCCCTCCATCATGACCCCGCGCTTGACCGCCTCGATCAGTTGCGGCGCGTTGCCGTGGCACGGGTTGTAGCCGCTGCCGGTGTTGGCGATGCCGATGATGGTGCGGTCCAGGGCATCGTCGCTGTAGCCCGCACCCTTGATGAAGGCCTTGCGCAGGAACAGGGCAAAGCCGGTATCGCCGTAATTGGTCAGGCCCTTGCGGATGCCGGTCGGCTTGATGACGGGGGATTTATCAGGCATGAGGTCACCTAGGGGTGAATTATTGGATTTATCGTCGACAGGATTATTGATAATCCGTTGGGGCGGATAAAACCACGATCGACGGCACTGCGCAAGTGCCCTTCATCATTCGCCTTGCCTTGTGCCTCCTGCTGCGAAGGGCACGGATTTGTGGCAGTCTCGACGCCTGACCAACCCGCAGTGCCAAGGCATCAACCCATGCAACTCGCCGAAACCGTAACCTCCACCGGCCTCGAACAGGCCGTGCGCATCCTTGAAGAAGAAATCGTCCTGGGCTTCCTCCACCCTCGCGAACGCCTGGTGGAAGACGATCTGCTGGAGCGTTTTGGCCTCAAGCGCCATGTGGTGCGCCAGGTGCTGGTGGAGCTGGAGCGCATGGGGCTGGTGGAGCGCAAGCGCAATGTCGGCGCGCTGGTCAAGGCGTATACCGCCAAGGAAGTCGAGGATCTGTATGCGGTGCGCGAGTTGCTGGAGTGCCAGTGCGTGCGCCTGATCAGGTTTCCGGTCGCGCAAGGCGCGCTCGACGCCTTGATCGCCACTCAGCGGTTGCATGACGACATGGTGCAGTCCGGCAATCTGCGCGGCGCCTTCCGGGCCAACATGCGCTTTCATGAATTGCTCTTCGGCCTGTCCGACAACCCGGTACTGGTCGCGGCGATCCAGGATCACGCCCAGCGCGCCCACTCGGTCCGCTCATCGTCACTGGTGGTGGCCGAGCAACTGGAACGGGCCCGTCGCGAGCACTGGGCAATCATCGATGCCTTGCAGCAGGAGGATGTTGAACGCCTGGCCCAACTGTGCAGCGATCACCTCAAGCCTTCTCGCGACACCTATGTGGCGGCGTATCACCGCAGGACCGGTCAGTAGCCAGGGCCTCATCGCTGCCGGGGGATCTGCATCTCTTTTGATTTGGCCCCCGGCAATCTTGCTAAAAAAGTCCAGCCTCCGCCCGCAGCGCGTCGACAACAGACGCACGCTGCCGAACGCTCTCGCGGAACTGCCGAATCGCCGGGAACGCATCCAGCCCCACTCGCAGCCGCTCCGACCACCCGAGCACCGTGAACAGATAGGCATCGGCAACACTGAACCGATCGCCAAACGCATGGCCGCTGTCGGCCAGAACCCCCTCCATGAAACTCAGGCGCTTGGCCAGTCGGTCGCGCAACAGCGCCTTCACCGACTCCGGAATCTCGTCACTGAACAAGGGCCCCATCCCGGCATGCAACTCGCTGCCGATAAAGTTCAGCTGGGCTTGCAACTGCGTGCGTTCCAGCGTGCCATTGCGCGGCGCCAGGCCTGCTTCGGGCCGCAGGTCGGCCAGGTACTGTAGAATCGCCGCGCCCTCGGTCAGCACGGTGCCATCGACCAGCTCCAGTGCGGCCACGTAACCCTTCGGATTGATCTGGTAGAAGTCACGGCCATCGGCGGTGCGCTTGGTCTGGTTGTTCACCCGGACCAGGGTGAACGGCAGCTCCAGTTCCCGCAGCACGATATGCGGCGCCAGTGAACAGGCGTGGGGGGCAAAGTAGAGTTTCATCGGGGGCTCTTCTGTGGAATGAGCCCGCAGTATTCCCCAGTCCGGCGCGGCGCATAAGAACGCACTTTTTTGTGGCCGGGGCACAAAAAGGTTACCTGGAGTCCGTCATGAAGAAGAACGTCTCAGGCTGCTCGATCGAAGAAGCCATGCGCCTGATCGGCGGCCGCTGGCGCTTGTTGCTGGTGTCCTATCTGCTCGACGGCAGCAAGCGCTTCAATCAACTGCGCCGGGATATGCCGCAGATCTCGCAGCGGGTGTTGACCCTGGAACTGCGGGCGCTGGAAGAGGCGGGGTTGATCGAGCGGACCGTGTATCCCGAGGTGCCGCCGCGAGTGGAGTATTGCTTGAGTGTTGAAGGTGAAAGGCTGCGGCCGGTGGTGGAGGTGGTGAAAACCTTCGGCTTGTGGTTGAAGTCCAGGCCCGAGGTTGAGCTCTCGGTCGCGGAGTGAGCGATAACTCATTGGCCATGGCTCAGGTTATGCTCGGCCAAAATATTCAAGAGTACCCATCATGGATCTGACTATCCGTCCCGAACGGGCCGAAGACATCAAGCAGATTGCGGCGGTCACCATTGCCGCGTTCGAGCACGCGGAACACACCAGTCATACCGAGCATTTCATCGTCGATGCATTGCGCAACACCGGGCAGTTAACGGTGTCGCTGGTTGCCGAGGAAAACACTCTGGTCGTTGGACACGTTGCTATCTCTCCGGTCACCGTCTCTTCCGGTGCAACGGGGTGGTATGGGCTTGGGCCTTTGTCCGTGTTGCCTGACTGGCAGGGCAGGGGGATTGGTTCAGCGCTGATGCAGGCGGCTTTGAGTGACCTGCAACAGCAGGGTGCTGCTGGCTGCGTAGTGCTGGGTGATCCTGGTTACTACGGCCGTTTCGGCTTCAAGGTTCAGGCCGGGTTGGTGTTGCCTGGGGTTCCTCAGGAATATTTCCAGGCGTTGCCATTTGCTGGCGAGGTTCCGGAGGGGGCGGTGCAGTACCATTCGTCTTTCGATGCCGCCGAGTGATAAGGCCCGAGTGAGTGGTCGGCAATAGATCACTCAAGCTCACCCACTTGAGGCTGCTGGTTATCAGAACCCGGCAGCGAATAGCCCGACACCACGGTACAAACCAGCACTGTACCGACGAACGCAGCAATCCCCTCAAGTAATGACGGCAGCAGGTTGAGAGGGGTATTCCGTTGAAACCACAACAACCACCCAAGGTACCAGGCCGCCGCTGTTACGCCGCCGATCAGCCCGGCGGTCAGGCACCCTCTGAGGTTGCAGGACAGCTTCAGCAGTATGGCGATCCACGCGGTGAGCAGGCTGGGCAGCAGGAACAGGACCTCGGCCAGTATCGGGTAGGCAATTATCAGCAGGAAGCCTTCGCCCGGATACATCCCTTGCAGGATCCTGGGCCTGTGGATCAGGGCGAGAAGCGTGATGAAGTTGATCACCAGACCGAAGACAAAGCCGCCCAGTAGCGGGGCTGTAGCGAACCTGCGAAATACCTTTGCTTTACTGCTCACAATTTCCGTCCATGAAAGGCCAATCCACAGTTCATTCAGCACGGCTTCCCAGCGACCCCCGGGACACCGTGCGCGGATTCTAAGCCAGTCCGGTGTTTGCAGTGAAAGACGGGGTGGCGAATCTGCCGACCGCCTCACCGTTTTTTGATGCCCATGAAGCCGATGCGCTCGAGGTGATTGGACCGCGCTGCACTGCCTGTTCAACTTTCCGCACTCTCCGGACATTCCCCGCACCCACCGGACAGCCTCCCTCCGCGCAACCGCCCACCATGTCTCCACACCCCAGCCACTGGAGACATAACAATGAAGGGCCATTACCTCACCCTCACCGCCGACACCGGCGCTTCCTTCCAGGCCTATCTCGCCACCTCCGTCGACGGCCGTGGTCCGGGCGTGGTGTTGTGCCAGGAGATCTTCGGCGTGAACGCGGCCATGCGCGCCGTGGCCGATCAACTGGCGGAGGAGGGCTATACCGTGCTGGTGCCGGACCTGTACTGGCGCCAGGAGCCGGGCGTCGACCTGGCCTATACCGAGGCGGATTTCCAGCGCGCCTTCGCCCTGTACCAGGCCTTCGACGAAGAACTGGGCATCCGCGATATCGCCACCAGCCTGCGCCATCTCAAGACGCTGGACGTGTGCACCGACGATGGCCTCGGCGTGGTCGGCTACTGCCTCGGTGGCAAGCTGGCCTATCTGGCGGCCTGCCGCCTGCCCGAGGTGGCCTGCGCCGTCGGCTACTACGGTGTTGGCATCGAGAACGCGCTGCATGAACTGGAAGGCCTGACCGGCCGCCTGGTCCTGCATTTTGCCGAGCTGGACCAGTTCTGCCAGGCCGACGCCCGCGAGGCGATCATCACCGCGCTGAACCAGAAACCCGCCACCGAGGCCTATGTCTATCCCGGCGTCGACCACGCCTTCGCCCGCCCGGCCGGCGATCATTTCCACAAGCCCTCCGCCTTGCTCGCCCATGAGCGCAGCATCGCCGCGCTGCGCCGCACCATCGGCCCGGACTACAACCTGTCGGCGCTGTGGGAAGAACATATCCGCCACGAGTTTGATACCCGCGATGTGCCGGCAACCATGGCGACCATGGTCCCCGAGCCCTACGTCAACCACATCCCGACCATGACCGGCGGGGTCGGCTATCGCGAGCTGGCGCGTTTCTATCGTTACCACTTCGTCCACGGCAATCCAAAGGACATGGCCCTGACGCCGATCTCGCGCACCGTCGGTGCGTCGCAGATCGTCGATGAATTCATCATGAGCTTCACCCACGACCAGGCCATCGACTGGCTGCTGCCCGGCGTGGCACCCACCGGGCGCTTCGTCGAGATTCCCATGCTCGGGGTGGTGAAGTTCCGCGGGCCGAAGCTGTACCACGAGCACATCTATTGGGACCAGGCCAGCGTGCTGGTGCAGGTCGGCCTGCTCGATCCCACCGGCCTGCCGGTGGCCGGGGCGGTGACCGCGCACAAGTTGCTGGACGAGAGCCTGCCGTCCAACACCCTGATGCCCAGCTGGGACAGCAGCGCCAACCTGCCGATCGAGGGCTGAGCCATGACGATGAATCTGGCAGGCAAGGTGGCGGTGATCAGCGGCGGCGCGACCCTGATCGGGGCGGCGGTGGCCGAGGCATTGGTGGCGGCCGGGGCGAAGGTGGCGTTGCTGGATATCGACCCGAAGGGCGAGGCAGTGGCGGCGCGTTTCGGCGAGGCGGGGTTGTTCGTGGCCCTGGACCTGACCGACGACGCGGCCATCAGCGACGCCGTCGGCACGGTGACGCAGCGCTGGGGCCGGGTCGACATGCTGGTCAACCTGGCCTGCAGCTACCTCGACCAGGGTCTGGCCTCCGACCGCAGCGAGTGGCTGCGCGCCCTGGATATCAACCTGGTGTCGGCGGTGCAGTTGCTGCGCGCGCTGCACGAAGAGCTCAAGGCCACCGCCGGTACGGTGGTCAATTTCACTTCGATTTCCGCCGGCTGCGCGCAGACCGGGCGCTGGCTGTATCCGGTGTCCAAGGCGGCGATCAAGCAACTGACCCGCTGCATGGCCATGGACCTGGCCGCCGATGGCATCCGGGTCAATTCGGTGTCGCCGGGCTGGACCTGGTCGCGGGTGATCGCCGAGGTCAGCGGCGGCGACCGCGACAAGGCCGACCGGGTCGCCGCCGACTATCACCTGCTCGGGCGCCTGGGCGATCCGGCGGAGGTGGCCCAGGTGGTGGCCTTCCTCTGCTCGCCGGCGGCCAGTTTCGTCACCGGCGCCGATTACGCGGTGGACGGCGGCTACTCGGTGATGGGCCCGGAACGCAACGTACCCGCCATTCCGCGGCTGGCCGAATGAACGGTTTTTTCCAGCGCGTGCGGGGCGCCTTCCTTTCCGCAAAAAAACAATCGAACAACAGGAGACACGCCATGCGTCGCATCGCCATCGTCGGAGCCGGCCAAGCCGGCCTGCAACTGGGCCTCGGGCTGCTTGCCCGGGGCTACCAGGTGAGCATCACCACCAACCGTACCGCTGAACAGATCCGCGCCGGCAAGGTGATGTCCAGCCAGTGCATGTTCAACACCGCCCTGCAGACCGAGCGGGACCTGGGCCTGAATTTCTGGGAAGAACAGTGCCCGGCCGTGGAAGGCATCGGCCTCAGCGTGCCGAAACCGGAGCAGCCGGGCAGCAAGCTGATCGACTGGAGCGCGCGCCTGGAGCGCTACGCCCAGGCCGTCGACCAGCGTCTGAAGATGCCGGCGTGGATGGACGAGTTCGTCCGCCGTGGCGGCGAGCTGAATATTGCCGATGTCGGCATCAAGGAACTGGAAGAACTGGCCGCCAGCCACGACCTGGTGCTGCTGGCCGCCGGCAAGGGCGAGATCGTCAACCAGTTCCCCAAGGACGCCGAGCGCACCCGCTTCAGCCAGCCGCAGCGCGCCCTGGCCCTGACCTACGTGAAGGGCATGACGCCGATGTCGCCCTATTCGCGGGTGGCCTTCAACCTGATTCCCGGGGTCGGCGAGTACTTCGTGTTCCCCGCGCTGACCCTCAGCGGGCCGTGCGAGATCATGGTCTTCGAAGGCGTGCCCGGTGGTCCGATGGACTGCTGGCAGGACGTGCAGACCCCCGAGCAGCACCTGCAACGCAGCCTGGAAATCATCCGCCGCTTCGTGCCGTGGGAGGCCGAGCGCTGCCATAACGTCGAGCTGACCGATGCTGGCGGCGTGCTGGCCGGGCGCTTCACGCCGATGGTGCGCAAGCCGGTGCTGGAACTGCCATCGGGCCTGCCGGTGTTCGGCATGGCCGATGCCCTGGTGGTCAACGATCCGATCACCGGCCAGGGTTCGAACAACGCCGCCAAGTGCAGCAAGGTCTACCTCGACGCGATCCTCGCCCACGGCGACCAGGCCTTCACCACCCAGTGGATGGAGCAGACCTTCGAGCGCTACTGGGACTACGCCCAGCATGTGGTCGGCTGGACCAACAGCATGCTGCTGCCGCCGCCCGAGCACCTGCTCAACCTGCTCGGTGCCGCCGGCCAGTCCCAGGCACTGGCCTCGGTCATCGCCAACAACTTCGACGACCCGCGCCGCTTCGCGCCGTGGTGGTTCGATGCCCAGGCCTGCCAGGCCTTCGTCGACAAGCTGTGCGCGCAAGCGGCCTGAGGAGCGATGAGCATGAACGCAATGCATTTGCCCGGCGACCTGATCGCCGCCGACAGCAGCGAGCCCCGCGCCCTGCGCAACCTGCTCGGGCAGTTCGCCACCGGGGTCACGGTGATCACCACCCGTGGCGCCGACGGGCGCAAGGTGGGGATGACCGCCAACTCGTTTTCCTCGGTATCGCTGGAGCCGCCGCTGGTGCTGTGGAGCCTGGCGCGCACGGCGCCGAGTGTGAACGACTTCCTCGCCGCCAGCCACTTCGCCATCAACGTGCTGGGCAGCGACCAGCACGGCCTGTCCGGGCACTTCGCGCGGCCGGCGGCGGACAAGTTCGCCGGCATCGAGCATGTCGAGGCCACAGCCGGGGTACCGCTGCTGGACGGCGCGATCGCCACCCTGGTGTGCCGCAACCTGACCCAGTACGAGGGCGGCGATCACCTGATCTTCCTCGGCGAAATCGAGCACTACCGACACAGCGGCGGAGAACCGCTGGTCTTCCACGCCGGGCAGTACCGGGTCGCTGTCGCGCACCCCGAACTCGGCCGTTGAGTCTCCTGCCACCTAAAACAACATTAGGAGCCTTGCATGAACAACATCCGTAATCTGGTCTGCGTTCTCGCGCTGGGCAGCGGTGCCGCCCAGGCCTACGACCTGCCGGTGGTCAACCTCGGCCTGACCAGCTTTCTCGACGGCGGCCTGCCGGCGGGTCCGGGCTGGTACCTGCAACAGTATTTTCAGAACTACAGCTCGAACCGGCTGGTGGACAAGAACGGCGACAAGCTCGGCCTGCCCAAGACCGAGCTGGACTACCAGGTAGCAGTGACCCAGGTCAGCTACCTTTCGGACCTGCGCCTGGGCAACGCTAGCCTGGGCCTGAACACCGTGTTGCCCATCGTTACCAAAATGCAGGTGGATGACGGCCTGAACAACGCCGCCCTGAAGGACCAGGGCGGGGTAGGCGACTGGCTGATCGGGCCGTTCATCCAGTTCGACCCGATCATGGGCAAGGATGGTCCGCGCTTCGTCCATCGCATCGAATTGCAGGTCAACCTGCCCACCGGCGAGTACAGCGACAAGAAGGACATCAACCCGGGCAACAACGCGGTGTCGTTCAACCCATACTGGGCGGCGACCTACTGGTTCACGCCGAACTGGACCGCGTCGCTGCGCGCGCACTACCTGTACAACTTCAAGAACCACGACCCCAACTACGGCTTCGGCGACGCCAGCGATATCCAGGCCGGCCAGGCCCTGCACGCCAACTTCGCCACCGAGTACGCGGTCACCCCGCAACTGCGCCTCGGCGTCAACGGCTACTGGCTCAAGCAGATCAGCGACACCAAGGTGGACGGCCATGAAGTGTCCGGGCGCCGGGAGAAGGTCTGGGCCATCGGGCCGGGGGCGATGTACAGCTTCTCCAAGGACGACCACCTGGTGTTCAACGCCTATTTCGAGCAGGACGTGGAAAACCGTCCGGACGGCTCGCGGCTGCAGGTGCGTTACATCCACCACTTCTGATCGAGGCGAGTGCGCGCCTGGTTCAGTGTTTGGCCTGCCCTTGGTGCATGGGGGCATCTACTTTTCTTGATCAAGCACGGGCTTGTGGGAGCGGGTTCACCCGCGATTGCGTCAGTGGATTCACCACCGTAATCGCGGGTGAACCCGCTCCCACAGGGGCGTGCCATTCGGTCGGGATGGGTAGATTCCTGTGCTTCGCTGGCAGGCCTTTTTTTTGAGGTTTGCCATGGCTTTCGATGGGTTGATCTGCCGTACCGATCTACAGGGGCGGCTGCAGTTTTTTACCGAGGAATTTCGTACGGCCCACGGGCTGGTCGGCACGCAGCCGGTCCATCTGGATGAGCTGTTGCACCCGCTGGTGCCCAGGCGTTTGAGCGAACACCTGTGGCAGACCCTGGCCAGCGGCCGGCCGTGGCTGGGACCGGTGTGTCATCGCCGGGGCGACGGCGGTGAACTGTGGCTGGAGTTGTATATCAAGCCGGTGCATGGCGCGGCGGGTGTCAGTGGGTATGGCGCGGTGTTCATCGCCCTGGACGAGACGCGGATCGCGGCGGTGCGGCGTGGCTACCGGCGTATCGCTCGACAGGGAGCGCCGGCTGGCGCGTGGCGGAGATTGCGGGCAGTGCTTTCCGGCGCCTTGCCCCAGGTGTTCCTGCGTTGGCGTCTGTCTGCCTTGCTCAACGAACATGCCAAGGTGTGCAGCGACCCCTGGCTGTCCGGTTTCCTCGATGAGGACCCGAGCCTGGCCCGGGTGGCCTGGGGTTTGCGCAGCGAAGAGCGGCGCTTGCAGGCGGCACTGGTACGCATCAGCAGCGCCGGTGCGGGGCTCGACGGGCAGGCCCGGGACATGGCCGGAATGATCCGCCAGGAGGCGCTCCAGCTAGACCACCAGCGTGACGCCAACCAGCAGGTGGCCACGGCGCTGCATGAACTGGCGGCGACCATCCAGGAGGTCACGCGCAATGTGCAGAACGCCAGCCAGTCCACCGGCGAGGCCAGCCTGCTGGCGGGTGATGGTCGGCGCTATGCCGGCGAGGCCCATGACGCCCTCGGCACGCTGGAGCGGGCGATCCACTCCAGCACCCGGGCAGCGCAGGATGTGGCGCAGGAGGTCGAGGCCATCGAGGGCTTCACCAGCCTGATCGATGCGATTGCCAGCCAGACCAACTTGCTGGCGTTGAATGCCGCCATCGAAGCGGCACGGGCCGGGGAAGCGGGGCGGGGTTTCAGCGTGGTGGCTGACGAGGTGCGCCAACTGGCGGCACGCACCCAGGACGCCACGGCGCGCATCCGGCCTTTGCTGGAGCGCTTGCAGCAGGCCAACGGGCGCAACCGCGAGGTGGCCCGGCAGTGCGAGGAACTGGCCAGGGCCAGTGCCGGGCAGGTGCACAACGTGACCGCAGCGCTGGCCTCGGTGGCCGAGCGGCTGGACGGGGTCGACAGCCTGGGCCGGCAGATTGCCGTGGCCATGCATGAGCAGGAGCAGGTGGTGCAGTTATTGGATGAGCAGTTGCAGGGCAATGTCGATGCCCTTGGTCGCAGTGCCGGGCAGGCGCGGGTGGCGCAGGGGGTTGGGGATGAGTTGAAGCGCCAGGCGGAGGGGTTGTTGAATCTGGCGCGGTATTTTGATCGCTGAGAAGGTTGTTGGCTGTGCCGGCCTCATCGCTGGCCAGCCAGCTCCCACAGTGTCTGTGTCGGACACAGATCCTGTGGCTTGCCGAGGCCCCTGTGGGAGTCGGCTTGCCGACGATGAGGTCAGACTGGGCAACTTCTTTGTCTCGACCGGCCTCATCGCTGGCAAGCCAGCTCCCACAGTGTCTGTGTC
>NZ_JBMDIJ010000012.1:0-122366 GCF_057808595.1 Pseudomonas sp. FG98
AGCCCAGACCTTCCTCGGTGGTGGTCTTGGGCTTGTACTCCGCACCCACCCAGCCTTGGTAGCCGATACGGTCCAGGTGTTCGAACAGGAAGCGGTAGTTGATCTCGCCGGTGCCCGGCTCGTGACGGCCCGGGTTGTCGGCCAGCTGGATGTGGTTGATCTTCGCCAGGTTGGCTTCCACGGTCCGCGCCAGGTCACCTTCCATGATCTGCATGTGGTAGATGTCGTACTGCAGGAACAGGTTGTCGCTGCCCACCTCGGCCTGGATTTCCAGGGCCTGTTGGGTGGTGTTCAGGTAGAAGCCGGGGATGTCGCGGGTGTTGATCATTTCCATGACCAGCTTGATCCCGGCGGCTTTCAGCTTGTCGGCGGCGTAGCGCAGGTTTTCCACGAAGGTCTTGCGTACGGTGGCGCAGTCCGGGCCTTGCGGGCGGATACCGGCCAGGGCGTTGACCTGGGTGTTGCCGAGCACCTTGGCATAGGCAATGGCGAGGTCGACGCCGGTACGGAATTCCTCGATGCGGGCCGGGTCGCAGGCGATGCCGCGGTCACCCTTGGCCCAGTCGCCGGCCGGCAGGTTGAACAGCACCTGGGTCAGGCCATGGGCGTCGAGCAGCTGCTTGATCTCGGCCGCAGGGTAGTCGTACGGGAAGAGGTATTCGACACCGCTGAAGCCAGCGTCGGCGGCAGCCTTGAAACGGGCCAGGAAGTCCTGTTCGGTGAACAGCATGGACAGGTTGGCGGCAAAGCGTGGCATGGAAGTCTCCTTGCTGGGTTGGGCCCCGCACCGCGAAGGGCGGGGCCGCACAGACGATCAGTCGAGCAGCGAAATCGCGGTCGGCGCGTCGTTGCCGACCAGGGCCAGGTCTTCGAATTCGTTGACCGCGTTGATTTCGGTACCCATGGAAATGTTGGTGACGCGCTCGAGAATCACCTCGACCACCACCGGCACGCGGTGCTCTTCGGCCAGCTTCTGCGCCTTGACCAGGGCAGGGGCGATTTCTTCCGGCTTGAACACGCGCAGGGCCTTGCAACCCAGGCCTTCGACCACGGCAACGTGATCGACGCCGTAACCGTTGACGTCCGGAGCGTTGATGTTCTCGAACGCCAGTTGTACACAGTAATCCATCTCGAAACCACGCTGCGCCTGGCGGATCAGACCCAGGTAGGCGTTGTTCACCAGCACGTGGACGTACGGCAGGTTGAACTGCGCGCCCACTGCCAGTTCTTCGATCATGAACTGGAAGTCATAGTCGCCGGACAGTGCCACCACCTTGCGGCTCGGGTCGGCCTTGACCACGCCCAGCGCAGCCGGAATGGTCCAGCCCAGCGGGCCGGCCTGGCCGCAGTTGATCCAGTGACGTGGCTGGTAGACGTGGAGGAACTGCGCGCCGGCGATCTGCGACAGACCGATGGTGCTGACGTAGGTGGTGTCCTTGCCGAACACCTCGTTCATTTCCTGGTACACGCGCTGCGGCTTGACCGGCACGTTGTCGAAGTTGGTCTTGCGTTGCAGGCTCGACTTGCGCGCCTGGCAGTCTTTCAGCCATTCGCCGCGGCACTTCAGCTTGCCGGCGGTTTTCCACTCGCGGGCCACTTCGAGGAACACGTCCAGGGCGGCACCGGCGTCGGAGACGATGCCCAGGTCCGGGGTGAACACACGGCCGATCTGGGTCGGTTCGATATCGACGTGGATGAACTTGCGGCCTTCGGTGTAGACGTCGACCGAACCGGTGTGGCGGTTGGCCCAGCGGTTGCCGATACCGAACACCAGGTCGGATTTGAGCAGGGTGGCGTTGCCGTAGCGGTGCGAAGTCTGCAGGCCGACCATACCGACCATTTGCGCGTGGTCGTCAGGGATGGTGCCCCAGCCCATCAGGGTCGGGATCACTGGCACGCCGGTCAGTTCGGCGAACTCGACCAGCTTGTCGCTGGCGTCGGCGTTGATGATGCCGCCACCGGCCACCAGCAGCGGACGCTCGGCGTCATTGAGCAGGGCCAGGGCCTTTTCCGCCTGTTTGCGGGTCGCGGCTGGCTTGGTCACTGGCAGTGGTTCGTAGGCGTCGATATCGAACTCGATCTCGGCCATCTGCACATCGAACGGCAGGTCGATCAGTACCGGTCCTGGGCGGCCGGTGCGCATTTCATAGAAGGCTTTCTGGAAGGCGTAAGGCACCTGGCCCGGTTCCAGAACGGTGGTCGCCCACTTGGTCACCGGCTTGACGATGCTGGTGATGTCGACGGCCTGGAAGTCTTCCTTGTGCAGGCGGGCGCGAGGGGCCTGGCCGGTGATGCAGAGGATCGGGATGGAGTCGGCGGAGGCGCTGTACAGACCGGTGACCATGTCGGTGCCGGCAGGGCCGGAGGTACCGATGCACACGCCGATATTGCCGGCCTTGGTGCGGGTGTAACCCTCGGCCATGTGCGAGGCGCCTTCAACGTGGCGAGCGAGGACGTGATCGATACCGCCGACTTTCTTCAGGGCCGAGTACAGCGGGTTGATCGCTGCACCAGGAATGCCAAACGCGGTTTCCACACCTTCGCGGCGCATCACCAGAACGGCTGCATCGATTGCTCTCATTTTGCTCATGGCTTTGTGCCTCATTGATGTTGTAATTGTATACAAAACTGCTTTTGCCAGAGTGTATTCACGGTATACGGCTCTGGTCAATCCATTTTCATCGACGGCCTGCGCTTTCGTCGAAATGCCGTAGATAAAGGGTTGCCGTGGCATAAGGTCGCAGTGGTCAAATTATTGTATACAAAAATATTCGCCATTGTGTTCTATTTGGCCTATCAATTTTTCACTTGCCCCCTGGGCTTCATAACAACAAGAGGACCGTTTCATGAACGCATTGAGCTTGAAAGTCGCTGTCGGCCTGGTGAATGGCGCGCTGGCTGCGGGACGCAAGATCTCCGCCGCGCCGCTGACCGTGGTGGTGCTGGACGCCGGCGGCCATCTGCTGGCCTTGCAACGGGAAGACGGTGCCAGCCTGCTGCGTCCGCAGGTGGCGATGGGCAAGGCGTGGGGAGCGATCGCCCTGGGCAAGGGCTCGCGTTTACTGGCGCTGGATGCGCAGCAGCGGCCGGCGTTCTTCGCCGCGTTGAATGGTCTGGGTCAGAGCCCGGTGGTGCCGGCGCCGGGTGGCGTGCTGATCCGCAACGAGGCGGGCGTGGTGCTAGGGGCGATCGGGATCAGTGGGGATACGTCGGATATCGATGAGCAGTGTGCGATCAGTGCCATCGAGGAGGCGGGGTTGCGGGCGGATGCGGGGGTTGCTGCCTGATCTGACTGCTGTGTCGTGATTGCTGGCCTCATCGCCGGCAATGCCGGCTCCCACAGGTTTCATGTGCTCCATAGCACCCTGTGGGAGCTGGCCTGTCGGGGCGCCGAACCGCAGCGATGAGGCCTTGACGCCAGGCATCAATTGTCCGGCGCGCACCCTTTCAAAACCAGGCGGATGATCGTTTGCGCCGCCGCTTCGTAGTCACTTTCATCCAGCTTCGCCTTGCCGGTGACCACCGAGATCTGCCAGTCGAAATCGGCGTAGGTCTGGGTCGCCGCCCAGATGCTGAACATCAGGTGGTGCGGGTCGACCGGGGCGATCTGGCCCTTGTCGATCCAGCGCTGGATGCAGGCGATGTTGTGCCGGGCCTGGACGTTCAGTTGCTCGACCTGGCGCGGACTCAGGTGCGGCGCACCGTGCATGATCTCGCTGGCGAACACTTTCGAGGCGAACGGCAGGTCGCGGGAGATACGCACCTTGGAGCGGATGTAGGCGCTCAGCACTTCTTCCGGATCACCTTCGGCATTGAACGGCGTCGAGGCCTGCATGATCGGCTCGATGATGCTTTCAAGCACCTCGCGGTAGAGGTTTTCCTTGGACTTGAAGTAGTAGTAGACGTTGGGCTTGGGCAACCCCGCCTTGGCCGCGATGTCGCTGGTCTTGGTGGCGGCGAAACCCTTGTCGGCGAATTCTTCACTGGCCGCGCGCAGGATCAGTTCTTTGTTGCGCTCGCGAATGCTGCTCATGGTTGGCGCTGTTCCTTGGTCTCGGCCCGCCCGCGGCAGGCCCGGGCAGGCGGTGGCGCATGGTAGCACCGGCCTCGCGCGGCGCTCAAGGCAGCGGCCCCGGGCGCAACCTCGCGGGCACCAATGAGGTATTCCCAAGGTCAACCCGCTATCCTTTTGCAATCACCCCTTATGCGAGATAGAGACACATGGCCGGAAGCAGCCTTCTTTTACTGATCGACGACATTGCCGCAGTACTCGATGACGTTTCCGTGATGACCAAGGTGGCGGCCAAGAAAACCGCCGGTGTACTGGGTGACGACCTGGCGCTCAACGCGCAGCAGGTTTCGGGCGTGCGCGCCGAGCGGGAAATTCCCGTGGTCTGGGCGGTGGCCAAGGGCTCGTTCGTCAACAAGCTGATCCTGGTCCCGGCGGCCTTGCTGATCAGCGCTTTCATTCCCTGGGCGGTGACGCCGCTGCTGATGATCGGCGGCGCCTACCTGTGTTTCGAGGGCTTCGAGAAGCTGGCGCACAAGTACCTGCATGGCGCCGAGCAGAAGCAGGCTGATCATGCCGCCTTGAGTGAGGCCGCAGCCAACCCGGCGGTGGACCTGGTGGCCTTCGAGAAGGACAAGATCAAGGGCGCGATCCGCACCGACTTCATCCTCTCCGCAGAGATCATCGCCATCACCCTCGGCACCGTCGCCGATGCGCCGCTGACCCAGCAGATCATCGTCCTGTCCGGCATTGCCCTGGTCATGACCATCGGCGTGTATGGCCTGGTGGCCGGCATCGTCAAGCTGGACGACCTCGGCCTGTGGCTGAGCGAAACCTCCAAGGGTATCGGCAAGCGTATCGGCCAGGGCATTCTGCGTGCCGCACCCTGGTTGATGAAGACCCTGTCGGTGGTGGGAACCGCAGCGATGTTTCTGGTCGGTGGCGGCATCCTCGTGCATGGCATCGCGCCGCTGCATCACGCGGTCGAGGGTTTCAGCGCCAGCTATGGCGGTGCGCTGACCTCGACCCTGGTCAATGGCGTGCTCGGTGTGGTGGCCGGTGCGCTGGTGCTGGCGGTGGTCAGCGTGGTTGGCAAGCTGTACAAGGCCGTGCGCGGCTGACTGGTATTTTTGTCAGGTTTCAACCCGCGCGCACAGGCCCATACTGACGTCCACTGCAGACCGGAGGGACGCCAGGGATGCCTTCGATTCGTCAGCTTCACCAGCACACGCCGCTGCTGGCGGTCAGCGATGCGCGCGGGGCGGTGCTGCGCAGCGTGGCCTACTACCGCGCTGACCCGCAGATGCCAGCCGAGGCGCGCATCACCGGCCATGACTTCGACCTGCACGGCCGTGATATTGCCGCCCGTGACCCCCGGGCCTGGAGCAACGCAGGGCTGCCCAATCGCACCACGGGCTATTCGCTTTCCGGGCGTGCCGTGCTGAGCGATAGCAGCGATGCTGGCTGGCGCCTGGCGCTGTTTACCGAGGCCGGACCGGTCAGCCAGGCCTGGGATAGCCGCGATACCTTCTTCCACACCGAATACGACGAGCAACTGCGCGCCGTCGTCTTGCATGAGCAGGCGTCCGGCGAGCCCTCGCGGGTGATCGAGCGCCTGGAGTATGCCGGCCCTGACCAGGCTCTGCGCAACCAGTGCGGGCGCTTGCTGCGCCATGACGATCCGGCCGGGACGCTGCTGTGTGATGCCTATGCACTCAGCGGCCAGCTACAGGTGCAGCGCCGGCGTATCCTGGAGTTGCCGCAAGCCCCGGATTGGCCGGCCGACACCGCCGCGCGCGATGCCCTGCTCGAAACGGGCCCGGGCTACAGCAGCGAGACCCGCTGCAACCCGCTCGGCGATCCGGTCCTGCGTATCGATGCCCTCGGCAACCGTCACTGCCTGTTCCTTGACCAGGCGGGGGCGTTGCGTCGCTCGGCCTTGCAACTGTCCGGCAGCGAGCAGCCGCGAACGGTACGCGACACGCTCCGCTACGACGCCCACGGCCGGGTGATCAGCGAGACCGCAGGCAACGGCGTGGTCACCGAGCGCAGCTTCTGTCCCCGCGATGGCCGCCTGCAGCGTCAGCTGACGCGGCTGCCAGGGCAGGCGGCGTTGCAGGACCTGCGCTACGAGTACGACCGGGTCGGTAATGTGCTGGGCATCGAAGACCTGTCGCAACCGGTCACCTTCTACCGCAACCAGCGGGTTGCGGCGCAGCAGGTGATGGTCTACGACTCGCTCTACCAACTGATCGAGGCCCGTGGCGTGGAAGTCGACCAGCCCGCCCATGGACCTGGACTGCCGCCGCACTACGATCTGCCGCTGGACCCGACGCGGCTGGTCAATTACCTGCAACGCTTTACCTACGATGCCGCCGGCAACCTGCTGCAGCGCCACCACGAGCAGGCCGCTGGGTTGCGCATGGCGGTGGCGAGCACGAGCAATCGCGCACTGCCCGAGCGCCCGGATGGCAGCCTGCCTGATGAGGCGGAAATCGCGGCTGCCCATGATGGTTGCGGCAACCTGCTGCGCCTGGAGGGTGTCGCCGGGATGAGCTGGAACCCGCGCAACCGACTGGCTGAAGTGCGCCAGGTGCTGCGTAGCTCCGGCGAAGACGATCGCGAGCACTATATCTACGCCGCCGATGGCAGCCGGGTGCGCAAGGTCATGCTGAGCCAGGCGCGCTCCCGCAGCCTGCATGCCGAGGTGCGTTACCTGGCGGGGCTGGAGCTGCACCACCGCGCGGGCGGGGAAATCCGCCAGGTGCTGAGGGTGGATGAGCATCTGCGGGTAGCGGACGGGCAATGGTGCTACAGCCTTGGCGATCACCTGGGATCGATTGCCATGGAACTGGACGAGGAGGGCGCCTTGATCAGCCGCGAGGTGTTCTATCCGTTCGGCGGCACTGCCGTGTGGGCGGCGCGCAGTGCCGTGCAGGCCCGTGACAAGCGCCACCGCTATTGCGGCAAGGAGCTCGATGCCAGCGGCCTGTACTACTTTGGCCTGCGCTACTACGCGCCATGGCTGGCGCGCTGGACCAGCAGCGACCCGCTGGGCGAGGTAGACGGGCTTAACCTGTACCGCATGGTGCATAACAACCCAATGACCCTGCGCGATTCAGCCGGCGGCTTTGGCGTACCGGCGCTGCTGCAGATTCCGGACCTGGCCCACTACATCTGGGAGGGATCGGCGATTCCCGCTGCCCACCTCTACAACGCCTTCATGTTCAAGGAGCAGAACCCCGACTGGCAGGTGAATATCTGGACGTCCAGGCCGAGCAACTACACCTCGACCCTGCTGGCCATGGAAGACAGCCTGGAACCGGCGGAACGTTATCTGGCCCGGGCTCATGGTGACTCGATGACGGTCAGGCCGCCGGAGCAAATGTTCGCTGACCTGGCCTCCAGCTATCCGCAGGCACACCGGATCAGCAGTCTCTATGCGCGGGAGGGCAAGGGGGCTTTCTCCAACTGGGCAGCCTTGAGCGATATCGGGCGATTGGCGGCCACCAGCGCTTACGGCGGCCTCTATATGGATTTCGATATCGCCGTGGGCGGACCGATCGACTTGTCGTCAGCCAGCGGTGACTTTTTCGTGCACACCCAGGGCAACATGGTCAGCAATGGCGTGATCGCTGCAGTACCGGGTTCGACTACCGGACACGCGCTGCTGGACCGCTTGCTGCATGAGTATTCACCCCGCTCGGACAAGAACTTCGCCGGCGTGGATGCGGGATGGGTTGGCAAGCGCAGTACCCCCGGCAGTGGCTTGTTTTCGCGTTGGAAATTGACCATGTACATGAGCGGGCCGTCGATGATTCGCTCGGTGCTGGGGGAAGGGCGGATCCGCCGCGACCAGGACGGCGTGCCGACCTCGGCATTCTACAGCCGCCAACCGGTTGCAGCGGCCGGCAAGCTGCACACGCGGGATGTGTCGAGCCTGTTCTTCGCCGGCTACAACTCGTCGATCAATGCCGAGGGCCGTTGGACTGGGGTTCGCCCGGGACGCCGCTTGTCCGTCGGTTGAACGGCCACCGGAGTGGCCGTTCGGCTCGCTTCAGGGATTGGCCGCCGTGTGTGCCTGCGCCTCCGGCACCCATTCCAGCAAGCGCTGCTTGAAGCCGTAGCTGGCGCTCTCGTAGTAGGCGATGGCCCGGGCAACCAGCAGGTTTTCCGGTTCCGCCGGAATCTCGCGGCTTTCCCCCAGGGCCTGCTGGTGCAGGCGCAGGCCACCGCGCGGGCTGAGGATCGCCAGGTCCTGGCCATCGAACAGGCCCAGATGCTGGTAGTTGCCGATCAGCACCCGTGGCGGCAGGTTGTCTTCCTTGAGCAGGTCGCGCCCGTAGAAGGTCGAGGTGTAGCTCATGTTGAGCAGGCCGAGGAGGGTTGGCGCGAGATCGATCTGGCTGGCCAGCTTGCCTTCCTCGCGGGGCTCGATCAGCTTCGGGGCGTAGATGAACAGCGGGATCTGGTAGTTCTGCACCGGCAGGTCTTCCTTGCCCGCGCTGCCGGCAGTGTGGTCGGCGACGAAGATGAACAGGGTGTCGTCGAACCAGGGCTTCTTGCGTGCTTCCTCAAGGAACTTGCCGATGGCGTAGTCGGTGTATTTCACCGCGCCGTCACGGCCATTGCCGGATGGAATGTCGATACGCCCGTCAGGGTAGGTGTAGGGCCGGTGGTTGGAGGTGGTCATCAACTGCAGGAAGAACGGCACCTGGTTGGCGTGGTCGGCGTCGGCCAGCCTGATCGCCTGCTTGTACAGGTCTTCGTCGGACATGCCCCAGGCGTTCTTGAAGCTGATGTCCTGCTCGTCGACGCTGCTCTGGTCGACGATGCGGTAGCCGTTGCCGCTGAAGAAGGCGTTCATGTTGTCGAAGTAGCCGCGGCCGCCATAGACGAATACCGCGTCGTAGCCCACCTCGCTCAGTTGCTGGCCGAGGCTGGCGAAGCCGCCTTCGCGGCCGATGCGCTTGACGATGGAGCGCCCCGGGGTTGGCGGGATCGACAGGGTGATGGCTTCCAGGCCGCGGTCGGTGCGGGTGCCGGTGGCGTAGAAATTGTTGAAGTACAGGCTTTGCTTGCGCAGTGCGTCGAGGTTGGGGCTGAGGTTGCGCGGGTCGCCGTTGCTGCCCAGGTACTTGGCGCTGAGGCTCTCGATGGTGACCAGGACGATGTTCGGCGTGCGCGGGGTGCCCGGGTTGCTCACGGTGCGGCGGATATCCAGGGGCTCCTTGCCGATGAAGGTCACCCCGGGTTCGTTCAGTTCATCGCGCATGTGCTGGGCGGTGACCGCTTCCGGCAGGGTGCTGTAGAACTGCTGGTAGTCCAGTTCGTTGTTGCGGAAGGCGGCGAAGAACTGGTACGGGCCATTGCTCGCCAGCTCGCGCTGGTAGGTGTTGCCACCCTGGCTGCGCAGGCTGTCCTGGTCGGCGAACTGGATGCACAGCAGGGCCACCAGGGCGATACCGGCGGTTTGCAGGGCGCGCTGACGCAGGCTCGGGTAGGGAGCCTCGAACACCCATTGCAGGGGTTTGATCAGGGCCAGCACCAGGGCCAGGGTGAGCAGGCCGAGAATGCTCAGCAGCAGGGCGATCGGGTAGGACTCGAGGATGTTGTTCAGCACCTCGTCGGAATACACCAGGTAATCCACGGCGATGAAGTTGAAGCGCACCCCGAACTCGTCCCAGAACAGCCACTCGGCCACGGCGGTGAACAGCATCAGGTAGATGCTCACGGCAAGGATGGCCACCAGCAGCCAGCGGGTTACCCGTGCCTGCCACAGCCGGCGCGGGCAGAGCAGGACGAACAGGCTTAGCGGCAGGGCGGTATAGACGAGGAACACCAGGTCATTGAGCAGGCCGACGGCGAAGACCGCGAAGTAGGCGTGCCCGGCTTCGTCCAGGTGGCTGAACAGCAGGGCGGCGCGGGTAAGCAGGAAGATGCCCAGCCAGGTGGTGGTGAGCAGCAACAGATAGCGCGTGGGCGCGAAGTGTGTAAGGCGCATGGTTAATTCCCTTTTGGATGATCCATTACCGGAAGCCATTCCTTGGTTTCAGGTAGCGGCGAGATTGGCGCGGGAAATTAACAAGCGAAAAGAGAAGGGAACGTAAATGCGGTGTGGGCGAAAGATGAAAGTTTCGTCCGTGTTTTGTGGGCTCTGGCAGGAAGCTACCGGTTCCGCCGGGTGGAACCGGTAGCCTGTCACGCTCTTAGAAGTGCACCTTCACCAGGAAGCTGGCGGTGTTCTGGTTGGTGTCGAAGTAGCGGGTGTCCTTGATCCCGTACTTGTCGCTCCAGTAGTCGTACTCGAAGCCGACGTACAGCTGCTTCTCGCCGAAGTTCAGCGCCTTGCCCAGGTCGTACTTGACCTGCGGGTTGAAGTGCAGGTTGGCGTGGTAGCTCTTGTCGTTGTCGACCACCCAGTCCATGAAGCCGTCGATCAGGATGTCGGACTTGCCCACCGGAATGGTGTAGGCCCAGACCGGGGTGATCTGCCAGACGTTGTCGCCGTCGCGGCTGCCTTCGGTGTGGCGCTGGTAGAAGTTCAGCTGGAAGTAGTCGAAGCCCGGAACGGCCAGGTCGAAGCCAGGGCCGATCAGGTACGACTCGGTATCGCCTTCGCCGAACTCGTAGGTCATCGCCAGCAGCACGTCCTTGACCGGACCGAACGACAGGTCCTGGCCGAGGATCTTGCCGAACGACAGGCGCGGGCTGAACTCGCCGTAGTAGGTGTTCGGGCCGTTGTTGCCGTCCTTTTTGCCGTTGTAGAAGATCTTGTCGATGAACAGGAAGTTGTCACCGTACTTCCAGGCATCGGCGTGCTCGAAGGTGAAGGTCTGCTGGATCTCCGGGTTGACGGCGAAATCCTTGCCGTACAGGTAGGTCAGGCTGTTGTTCTGCCACAGCAGCAGGTCGTCGGCCATCGCGGAACTGGCGGCCAGCAGGCCCCCGGCGAGGATCAGGCTGTTGGTAAAGCGCATCGCGTTGCTCCCTTGATTGATTCTGTTTGCGACGCTCTTGGTTTGGCGTCGTCGGGTTGAAAGGTTTGTCTTCCGAGTCAGGTTTTTGCGACCGGCCACAGCAAAAGGGCAAGAGCTGAGCCAACCTACCCGGAAGGGTGCAGCAATCCTGCTCGACGTCTTTCTGAACAGTTCAAACGGTTACGACTGTTGGCGCTGGCGCCTGCCAACCGCCCGTCCTGATTGACCGGACAGTCAGCAAACGCGGGCGAAATCCCTCCGCCCAGGTCGAGGGGGCGCGCAGGTTACTGGCTTGCGCGCTGGCCCTCAAGTGCTCCCATCCAGGGAGCACCTGACGCAGATCAGGTTTTTAGAAGTGCACTTTGATCAACGCACTGGTCACGCTCTGGTTGGTATCGAGACGATTGCTGTTCTCGATGCCGTATTTGTCTTTCCAGTAGCTGTACTCGATACCCACGTACAACTGCTTGGCCCCCAGCTTCAGGGCCTTGCCCAGGTCGTACTTGACCTGCGGGTTGAACTGCAGGTTGGCGTGGTAGGTGCCGCGTTTCTTGGTTTCGTCGTTGTCCACCACCCAGTCCATGTAGCCGTCGATGAGGATGTCGGACGAGCCCACGGGAATGGTGTAGGAGAAGGTCGGGGTGATCTGCCAGACGTTGTCGCCGGCGCGGCTGCCTTCGGTATGGCGGTTGTAGATGTTCAGGGTGAAATAGTTGAAGCCGGGAATCGCCAGGTCGAAGCCGGGGCCGATCAGGTAGGCCTCGTTGTCGCCTTCGCCGGACTCGTAGCTGACGGCCAGGAGCACGTCCTTGATCGGGCCCAGTTCGATCTTCTTGTCGAAGATCTTGCCGAACGAGAAGCGCTCGGTGAACTCGCCGTAGTAGGTCCGGTAGCCTTTGCCGCGGTCGGCCTGGCCGTTGTAGAAGATCTTGTCGACGAACAGGAAGGTGTCGCCGTATTTCCACTTGTTGGCGTGTTCGAAGGTGATGGTCTGCTGGATCGCAGGGTTCACCTGGAAGTCCTTGCCGTACAGGTAGCTGAGGCTGTTGGATTGCCACAGCAGAAGATCCCCCGCTACCGCTGGAAGACTCGCCAGCAAGCTGCTGCCCAGGAGAAGGGAAGTGGTGGTGCGTTTCATGTTGTGATTCCCGGCTAATTATTGTTGTTCGTTGCGCTTTCTTCGGCGCGAAGCGCCCCGACCGACCCGCTCCCACGGGTCGGCGGTACTGCGTATTGCTCGGGTAGTGCCGGGCGGCAAGCGCCGCCCAAAGGGCTCAATGGTGGGCGGCGGCTTCGTTGTGCGAGGCGCGTTCGGCGCCGCCGAGGATGTTGAACAACAGGTTCAGCACCAGGGCGCTGACCGTTGCCATGGCGATACCGCTATGGGTGATGGGTTCCATCCATTGCGGCATTTGTGCAAAGAACTCCGGACGGACCACCGGAATCAGGCCCATGCCGACGCTCACTGCCACCAGCAGCTGGTTGCGCCGGTCGCTGATGTCGGCTTCCTGGAGAATCTTGATCCCGGTAGCGGCCACCATGCCGAACATGGCGATCGATGCGCCGCCCAGTACCGCCGGTGGAATCGAGGCGATCAGGAAGGCCGCTTTCGGCAGCAGACTCAACAGAATCAGGAAGCCACCCGCCACCACCGTCACATAGCGGCAACGCACGCCGGTCATCTGCACCAGGCCGATGTTCTGGGCGAAGGAGGAGTGGGTGAAGGTGTTGAAAAAACCGGCGACAAAGGACGCGCCGGCGTCGCACATCAAGCCGCGACGAAGCATTCCGGGAGTGACCTCCCTGTCGGTCACCTTGCCCAGGGCGAGGAACATGCCGGTGGACTCGACGAAGATGATCACCACCACCAGGCACATGGACAGGATCGGCGCCAGGCTGAAGGTCGGCATGCCGAAGTGCAGCGGGGTGACCACCTGCAGCCAGGGCGCCTCGTCCAGGCCGGACAGGTCGACCATGCCGATGGAGCCGGCGAGGATGTAGCCCAGGCCCATGCCGATCAGCACCGAAACGTTGACCCAGAAACCGCGCATGAAGCGGTTGACCAGCAGGATGGTGGCCAGTACCAGGCCGGCAACGGTCAGGTAGATCGGCGAGCCGAAGGTCGCGGCTGTTGCGCCACCGCCGGCCCAGTTCACCGCCACGGGGAACAGCGACAGGCCGATGGAAGTGATGACCGTGCCGGTCACCAGCGGCGGGAAGAACCGCACCACCTTGGACATGAACGGGGCGATCAGCATGCCGAAGAATCCGGCGGCGATGGTCGCGCCGAAGATCCCTTGCAGACCGACGCCGGGCATGCCGGCCATGGCCACCATGCTGCCTACGGCGGCAAAGCTGGCACCCATCATCACCGGCATGCGGATGCCGACAGCACCAATGCCGAACGACTGGACGATGGTGGCGACACCAGCGACCAGCAGGTCGGCATTGATCAGGAAAGCGACTTCTTCTCGGGAGAGTCCGGCAGCCTGTCCGATGATCAGCGGCACCGCGATGGCGCCTCCGTACATCAACAGCACATGTTGCAGACCCACGAGGATGAGTTGCAGCAGGGGCAGGGGCTGTCGTGGCGGCGCAACGGGGATGTACGCCTTGCGAGACTCGGACATGCAGCACCTCGAGTTTTGTTGTTATTTTTTTGAGCCGCAGCGCCCGGGCGGCGGACCTTTCGGTCCGTGGTTCCCGCCTGGGACGCCGCGTGAAGCTTGCAGCGGTAGAGCGTGTGTTGCAGAAGGATCAGTTGACCTTGGCGCCGCTGGCGATCCAGTCACCTACCAGCTTGCGTTCCTCGGCAGTCATCTGGGTGATGTTGCCCAGCGGCATGATCTGGCTGGCGACGGCCTGGGCCTGGATACGCGGAGCCATGGCCTGGATCTGTTGCGCGGTGTCGAGCATCACGCCGGCAGGCGCGGCGCTGAACAGCGGGCTGGTCGGCTTGGCCGAATGGCACACGGCGCAACGTTCCTGGATGACGCTGTGGATCTTCTCGAAACCGCTACCGGTGGCAGCTGCGGTAGCCTGGGCCGGGGCCTCGGCGGGTGCAGCCGGTGCGGCAGGGGCGGCCGGTTCGGCTGGCTTGGCCTGGGCGGCCTGCCATGCAGCGGCTTGCTCTTCCTCGGCTTTCTCGGCGGCAGTCTTGCCACCCAGTGCGGTTTCCGGCAGTGGCTGGTACTCGATCTTCGCGGCCGCCTGCTCAGGAGCGGTGGACACGGGTTTCGGACCGGTCACGTAGGCCAGGCAGATCATCGCCAGTGCGCCGGCAGGCAGGGCCCAGGCGAACTTGTTGCTGTCGTGGCGGGTGTTGAAGTAGTGACGGATCAACACTGCCGCGATGGCGATACCGGCCAGGATCAGCCAGTTGTATTCGCTGCCGTAGGTGCTCGGGAAGTGGTTGCTGATCATGATGAACAGCACCGGCAGGGTGAAGTAGTTGTTGTGGCGCGAGCGCAGCAGACCCTTGGCCGGCAGTACCGGATCAGGGGTGGTGTTGGCTTCGATGGCCGCTACCAGCTGGCGCTGGGCCGGCATGATGATGCGGAATACGTTACCGACCATGATGGTGCCGATGATGGCGCCGGTGTGCAGGTACGCACCACGACCGCTGAATACCTGGCTGAAGCCGAAGCAGGCGGCGATGACCAGGATGAACAGCACCAGGCCGAGCAGGGCAGGGTGCTTGCCCAGTGGCGAGTCGCAGAGGAAGTCGTAGATGAACCAGGCGGCGATCAGCGAAGCGACACCGATGGTCACGCCTTCGAAGCCGGTCAGGGTGCTGCCCGGTTTCAGCAGGTACAGGGTTGGCTGCCAGTAGAACACCAGGCACAGCAGGGCGATCCCGGACATCCAGGTGAAGTAGGCTTCCCATTTGAACCAGTGCAGGTTCTCCGGCATCTTCGGCGGCGCCAGCTTGTACTTCTCCAGGTGGTAGATACCGCCACCGTGGATCGCCCAAAGATCACCCGACAGCCCGTCCCGCGGGTTGGCGCGGTTCAGGTTGTTTTCCAGCCAGACGAAGTAGAACGACGCGCCGATCCAGGCCACGCCGGTAATCATGTGAACCCAGCGCACGCTCAGGTTCAGCCATTCCAACAGATGTGCTTCCACAGTCTTGTACCTCTTGCCGGTCACCGAAATACGGTGATCGGCCTTCTCTTATTGGTGGGGATTGAGGATCAGTTGCTCATCCTCGGTAAAGAAATGCTCGTCGCAGTTGTTGCCGGAACCACTGCGATCAACCACCAGGAAGTCATCCCGCTTTTCGATCGTCAGCACCGGGTGGTGCCAGACGCCGCGATGGTAATTGACGCCCTGCCTGCCATTGCTCATGAAGGCACGGACGTGACCTGATACAGGTGCATCGCCAACTGGCGCGACCACGATCAGAAAGGGGTTGCCGAGCAGCGGAATGAAGGCCTGGCTGCCCAGCGGATGGCGTTCCAGCATGCGCACGGTCAGCGGCATGTCCAGCGCGTCGGCGCGGAAGATGCTGATGATCGCCTTGTCTTCCGGCTGGGCGGTTTCCACCGTCGCCAGCTTGTGGAAGCGCATGGTCGAGCCGTTGTTGATCATGAAGTGGTCGCTGCCGTCGGTTTCGATCACGTCACCGAACTGGGCGAAGGCTTCTTTGGTCAGGGGCTCGATCACTAGAGTACGCATGCTTTTTTTCTCTGAATTCTGTGTTTTATGTCGTCAGGCTGTGGGCGCCGGCCGGGCCGGCGCGGGTCTTACAGTTGCAGCAGGCGGAACAGGGCGATCAGGTTGATCTGCGCCAGGGCTTCCTTGAACTCGGCATCGGCATCGTTGTGGATGCGGGTTTCGAAGGAGGCGAGGATCTGGTGCCGGTTGCTGCCCTTGACCGCCATGATGAACGGGAACTTGAACTTGGCCTTGTAGGCGTCGTTGAGTTCGGTGAAGCGGGCGAACTCTTCGGCGGTGCACTGGTGAATGCCGGCGCCGGCCTGCTCGTTGGTGCTCGATTCGGTCAGCTCGCCCTGGATCGCGGCCTTGCCGGCGAGGTCCGGGTGAGCGTTGATCAGTGCCAGCTGGGCGGCGTGATCGGCGCTGAGGAGGATGTCGCTCATGCGCTGGTGCAGGTTCTCGATCTGGTCCAGCTCACCCAGTTGGCCCAGGTCGTAGGCCTTCTCGGCCACCCATGGGGAGTGCTCGTAGATGTCGGCGAACGCCTCGACGAACGCGGCACGGTCCAGGGACGACGGGGTCAGGGTTTTGAAAGCGGTCATTGCGAAATCTCGGCTTGGAAAGGGTGGGTGGCGTGCCAGTGGCGGGCGATGTCCACGCGACGGGCAAACCAGACCTGGTCATGGCTCTTGGCGTAATCGATGAAGCGCTTGAGCGAGGCCAGGCGTGCCGGACGGCCGACCAGGCGGCAGTGCAGGCCGATGGAGAGCATCTTCGGCGCGGTCGCTCCTTCTTCGTAGAGCACGTCGAAGGCGTCCTTCAGGTACTGGAAGAACTGCTCGCCGCAGTTGAAGCCCTGGACCTGGGTGAAGCGCATGTCGTTGGTGTCCAGGGTGTAGGGGATCACCAGGTGCGGCTTGCCGGTCGGGTTGTTCGGCTCCCAGTAGGGCAGGTCGTCGTCGTAGGTGTCGCTGTCGTAGAGGAAGCCGCCTTCCTCCATCACCAGGCGCCGGGTGTTCGGGCCGGTGCGGCCGGTGTACCAGCCCACTGGGCGTTCGCCGGTCAGTTCGGTGAGGATGCGGATGGCTTCGAGCATGTGCTCGCGCTCCTGGGCCTCGTCCATGTTCTGGTAGTCGATCCAGCGGTAGCCGTGGCTGCAGATCTCGTGGCCGGCTTCGACCATGGCGCGGATCACGTCCGGATGGCGCTGGGCGGCCATGGCCACGGCGAAGATGGTCAGCGGTACGCCGCTGTCCTTGAACAGCTTGAGCAGGCGCCAGACCCCGGCGCGGCTGCCGTATTCATAGAGCGATTCCATGCTCATGTTGCGTGCGCCCTGCAGCGGCTGGGCAGCGACCATCTCGGACAGGAAGGCTTCGGATTCCTTGTCACCGTGGAGGATGTTGCGCTCGCCACCTTCTTCGTAATTGAGCACGAAAGACAACGCGACGCGCGCATTCCCCGGCCATTGCGGGTGGGGAGGGGTATTGCCATAACCGATCAGGTCGCGAGGGTAATCAGCGCTCACTGCAATCTTCCTTCTTGTACGTGAAATCGGAGGTGGTGGCGTGCGCAGGTTTGCGTTGGGCCACGACGATGGAGTGATTGTATACAACTTTATTTACGATTTGTAAGCCTGTTTTTTCCCATTTCTTCGTCGTGCCGCTCTTTATATGACTAGCAAGAAACCTGCCTGATTGGTCAGCTAATGACGCCGACGTCTTTATAGGCCATGGCTTTGCGACTAATGGCCTATTCACAGGTGCGTGTAGCGCTGAATGGGAAAATTGCCAGAAAAATTGTGTACAATTTTTCAAGAAAGTGTCTTAATGCTTCCACGGCCGCCCGCTGCCGTGTTTCTCTTCGGTGCAGGCGGGTAAATTTTGCCCACAGAGAGTGAACAAGAGGCGAGCAAGCAATGGGACGTTTGACCACGCATGTACTGGATGCCGCACATGGCTGCCCTGGCAGCTCGATCAAGGTCGAGCTGTACCGCGTCGAAGGCCAGCAACTGGAACTGGTGACCACCGCGCTGACCAACAGCGACGGCCGTGTCGACTCGCCGCTGCTGCAAGGCGACGACTACCGCAGCGGTGTGTATCAACTGCAATTCAGCGCCGGCGACTACTACCGCGCTCGCGGCGTGCAACTGCCCGAGCCGGCGTTCCTTGACGTGGTGGTGCTGCGTTTCGGCATCAACGACAAGCAGGATCACTACCACGTGCCGCTGCTGATCTCTCCTTACAGTTACTCGACCTATCGCGGAAGCTAGTTGGTCGCTAGAAGAATCTTCGTAGGTCTTTGGCCCGCTCACACTGGCGGGCTTTTTTTCGTCTGCTGTTTTTGTGCAGTTCTTTCGGGCCTCACCGCTGGCAAGCCAGCTCCCACAGAGTCCGCGTCGAGCACAGGTGTTGTGGCTGGCCCAAAACCCTGTGGGAGTCGGCGTTGCCGACGATGAGGCCATCAGCCTCGACATCAATCTTGCTGGTCTGGTTTGTTCTTGCCGGCCTCATCGCTGGCAAGGCCAGCTCCCACAAAGTCCGCGTCGAGCACAGATGCTGTGGCTGGCCCAAAACCCTGTGGGAGTCGGCTTGCCGACGATGAAGCCACATTCAATGCAAATCCTTGATCCATCACCCACAAAAAAGCCCCACCCGAAGGTGAGGCTCCTGTCCCCTCATCTATCCCTTACAGGAAGATGAACTTGGCAATGAAGATCGCGCACAGCACCCACAGGCTGGCGGAGATTTCCTTGTGCTTGCCGGTGCAGGCCTTGAGCACCACGTAGGTGATGAAGCCCAGGGCGATGCCGTCTGCCACCGAGAAGGTCAGCGGCATCATGATCACCGTGACGATCGCCGGAATGCTGTCGGTGGCTTCGTCCCATTCGATGTGGGCCATGCTGCCCATCATCAGCATCGCCACGTAGATCAGCGCGCCAGCGGTGGCATAGGCCGGGATCATGCCGGCCAGCGGGGCGAAGAACATCGCCGCGACGAACAGCAGACCCACCACCACCGCGGTCAGGCCGGTACGCCCGCCGGCGGCGACGCCTGCGGCACTTTCCACGTAGCTGGTCACCGGCGGTACGCCCACCACGGCACCGAACACGCTGGAGGCACTGTCGGCCTTGAGTGCGCGGGACAGGTTCTCGATGCGCCCGTCGGCATTCACCAGGTTGGCGCGCTGGGCCACACCCATCAGGGTGCCGGCGGTGTCGAACATGTGCACGAAGAGGAAGGCCAGGACCACGGCGATCATGCTGACGTTGAACACCCCGGCCACGTCCATGGCCATCCAGGTCGGCGCCAGGCTCGGTGGCAGCGAGAACACCCCGCCGTACTCCACCAGGCCCAGGCCCCAGCCGGCCAGGGTCACGGTGATGATGCTGATGAGGATCGCGCCGAACACCCGGTGGTAGCTGAGCACCGCGATCATCAGGAAGCACACGGCCGCCAGCAGCGGGCCGGGCTCGTTGAGATGGCCGAGCTTGATCAAGGTGGCCGGGCTGTCGACGACGATGCCCGCGGTTTTAAGGCCGATCAGTCCGAGAAACAATCCGACGCCGGCGCCCATGGCATGGCGAAGGCTGACCGGGATGCTGTTGAGCAGCCATTCGCGCACGCGGGAAAGGGTCAGGAACATGAACAGCACCCCGGAGACGAACACCGCGCCCAGCGCGGCTTCCCAGGTGTAGCCCATGGTCCCGACCACGGTGTAGGTAAAGAAGGCGTTCAGGCCCATGCCCGGCGCCAGGCCGACCGGCCAGTTGGCGTACAGCCCCATCAGCAGGCAGCCGAGGGCGGCGGCGATGCAGGTGGCGACGAACGCCGCACCGTGATCGATGCCGGCATCGGCCATGATGTTGGGGTTGACGAAGATGATGTAGGCCATGGTGATGAACGTCGTCAGGCCGGCGATCATCTCGGTCTTTACAGTGGTGCCGTGTAGCTTGAGTTTGAAAATCCGCTCCAGCCAGCTCGTTTCGAGCGGTGGGGCAAGATCCAGCGTAGGGGCGTCGGATTTGCGGCTTTCCACAGCGTGTACTCCTCAAGTCTTTCTTGTTTTTCAGAGCTGGTCCTGCACGTTCACTGGGGGCTCTGCGAGGGAAGGTTGTTGGCGACTTCGGACCGTGAGTTGACTTTTGGGTCAAGAAGTTGCCCGGTGGATTATGCGTTTGTATACAAAGAATGCAAATACTGTTTTATTGGATGTGCGCACTTTGTTTGTCGCAAGGGCTATAACGAATGATGGCGCCTGCAGAAATGCCGATTGCTGTGTACAATGCGGCAATA
Source organism: Pseudomonas sp. FG98 (assembly GCF_057808595.1). NCBI lineage: Bacteria > Pseudomonadati > Pseudomonadota > Gammaproteobacteria > Pseudomonadales > Pseudomonadaceae > Pseudomonas > Pseudomonas sp. FG98. Next base: position 19,944 of record NZ_JBMDIJ010000012.1, read on the forward strand.
CCTTATGCCGTCATTTTTCTACCCAGGACTTGCCATCGCCCCACTGGCTGGTATTACAGTCGAGGCCCGATAGGTGAATCTTCGTGCGCGAGTGCCCATGAACGAACAGTTACAACCCCTCAAGAAAGCCCCGCGAGCCGGCAAGGCCGGTGGTCGCAGCGGCACCCAGGATGACATCGTCTACGCGCATATCTTCGAGGCCATTCTCGAACAGCGATTGGCCCCGGGTACCAAGTTGAGTGAGGAAGCACTGGGCGAGATCTTCGGCGTCAGCCGCACCATCATCCGCCGCGCCCTGTCGCGCCTGGCCCACGAAAGCGTGGTGCTGCTGCGGCCCAACCGCGGTGCGGTAGTGGCCAGCCCGACCGTCGAGGAAGCGCGCCAGGTGTTCTTCTCCCGGCGCATGGTCGAACGCGCTATCACCGAGCTGGCGGTACAGCACGCCACCGCCGAGCAACTCAACGAACTGCGCGAGATGGTCCGCGAAGAGCGCGACAGTTTCTCCCGCGGCGACCGCGGTGCCGGCATCCGCCTGTCCGGCGAATTCCACCTCAAGCTCGCCGAGGCCGCCGGCAACACGCCGCTGATCAGCTTCCAGCGCAGCCTGGTGTCGCAGACCTCGCTGATCATCGCCCAATACGAAAGCGGCAACCGCTCGCACTGCTCCTACGACGAGCACATGCAGCTGATCGACGCCATCGAGGCCCGCGACGCGGCCAAGGCGGTGGACCTGATGATGCACCACATGGACCACATCGACAGCAAGCTCAACCTCGACGAGGAAAGCGCCTCGGACGACCTGCACGCGGTGTTCTCGCACCTGCTGCAGAGCAAGAAACGCGGTGGTGCGGTTTCGGCCAAGAACTGAAAGCCAGGATGAGAAAAGGGGCTCAAGCATGAGCCCCTTTTTCATGGGCGATGAATAACCCTGTGGGAGCTGGCTTGCCAGCGATAGCTATCGTGAATTCACTACAGCAATCGCTGGCAAGCCAGCTCCCACAGGGGGCATCGGTGCTCTTCAAATATCAGCTACGCTGGTGGACGCAAGCACCCGCCGCGAAGGTCTGGCTGATGGTGCGGTCATCGCCCAGGGTGGTCAGCACGAACAGCGTCTCCTCGATGCTGTTGGACTGTTGCAGGCGGTAGTCCAGCAGCGGCGTGGCCTTGTAGTCGAGGACCACGAAGTCGGCGTCGTTGCCGGGTTTCAGGCTGCCGATGCGGTCGTCAAGGCTCAGTGCACGCGCGCCACCGAGGGTCGCCAGGTACAGCGATTTGAACGGATGCAGGCGCGCGCCCTGCAGCTGCATGACCTTGTATGCCTCGTTCAGGGTGTTGAGCAGCGAGAAGCTGGTACCGGCGCCGACGTCGGTGCCCAGGCCCACCTTGACCTTGAACTGCTCGGCCTGCGGCAGGTTGAACAGGCCGCTGCCGAGGAACAGGTTGGAGGTCGGGCAGAAGGCCACGGCCGAACCGGTCTCGGCCAGGCGCTGGCACTCGGCATCGCACAGGTGCACGCCATGGGCGAACACCGAGCGCTCGCCGAGCAGCTTGAAGTGGTCGTACACGTCGAGGTAGCCGCTGCGCTCGGGGAACAGCGATTTCACCCAGTCGATTTCCTTGAGGTTCTCGCTCAGGTGGGTGTGCATGTACAGGCCGTCGTACTCGCCCAGCAGTTGCCCGGCCAGTTGCAGTTGCTCCGGGGTGCTGGTCGGGGCGAAGCGCGGGGTGACCGCGTAGTGCAGGCGGCCCTTGCCGTGCCAGCGCTCGATCAGCGCCTTGCTCTCGGTGTAGCTCGACTCGGCGGTGTCGGTCAGGTAGTCCGGGGCGTTGCGGTCCATCATCACCTTGCCGGCGATCATCCGCAGGTCGAGGCGCTCGGCTTCTTCGAAGAAGGCATTCACCGACTGCGGGTGCACGCTGCCGAACACCAGCGCGGTGGTGGTGCCGTTGCGCAGCAGTTCCTCGATGAAGATCTTCGCCACCTTGTCGGCGTGATCCTTGTCGGCGAACTGTTTCTCGCAAGGGAAGGTGTAGGTGTTCAGCCAGTCCAGCAGTTGCTCGCCGTAGGAGCCGATCATGCCGGTCTGCGGGAAGTGGATATGGGTGTCGATGAAGCCCGGGGTGATCAGCTTGTCCTGGTAGTGCACCACCTCGATATCGGCGGGCAGGGTCGGCAGCAGGTCGCTTGCGTGACCGAGACGGCTGATCTGGCCGTTGTCGACCACCAGCAGGCCGTCCTCGAAGTACTCGAAGGAGGCCTCGATGCCCACTTCGGCGGGGTCGGCGATGCTGTGCAGGATGGCGGAACGGTAGGCTTTGCGGGTTGCGCTCATAACGGTCTCGTCAAATTCAGATGGCGTGGCTGCGCCGCGAAGGCGGCAGCAACTGGGCAATGGGTTCGGCGTTCACGGCCGGGTTGTGCTGGCCGAAACTGGCGTTGTAGGTGGCGATGATCTCGGCGGCGATGGACACGGCGATCTCGATCGGCAGCTTGCCTTTCACCTCGGCCAGGCCCATCGGGCAACGCATGCGTTGCATGCGCTCGGCGTCGAAACCGCGGTCGCGCAGGCGGTGTTCGAACTTGGCACGCTTGGTCTTCGAGCCGATCAGGCCGAACCAGGTGAAGTCGTTGCGCTTGAGGATGGCGGCGGTGAGTTCCAGGTCGAGCTGGTGGTTGTGGGTCATGACGATGCAGTAGCTGCCCGGGGGCAGTTCGTCGACCTCGTCCACCGGCTCGTCGGCGACGATCTTGCTGACGCCGGCGGGCAGGGTTTCGGGGAATTCCTGCTCGCGGGAATCGATCCAGCGCACCCGGCAGGGCAGGGCGGCGAGCAAGGGTACCAGAGCGCGGCCGACATGGCCCGCGCCGAACACGGCGATCTGCGCCTGCACTGCGCCCATCGGCTCGAACAGCAACACCGTGGCGCCGCCGCAGCACTGGCCGAGGCTGGCACCGAGGCTGAAGCGCTCCAGGTGCGGCGACTCGCGGCCCTCGGCAAGCATCTGCCGGGCGATGTGCATGGCCTTGTATTCCAGGTGGCCGCCGCCGATGGTGTCGTACAGTTGGAAGGCGCTGACCACCATCTTCGAACCGGCATTGCGCGGGGTCGAGCCGCGCTCCTCGATGATGGTCACCAGGACGCAGGGTTCGCCCTGGGCTTGCAGGTCGGCGAGGGCGTTGATCCATTGATGCATGATTTATGTCCTCTCCAGGAATCTTGTGTTGCTAGTGCTGGCCTCATCGCTGGCAACGCCAGCTCCCACAAGTACCGAGCACACCTCTGAAACTTGTGGGAGCCGGCGTTGCCGGCGATGAGGCCAGCAGCCTTCACAAACAGGCCAGCCTGTTACTCGGTCACAGCCTCGACCTCGACCGAAGCCTGCCGCGCTGCCACCACCTTCCTCATCTGCTCGCAACCCCACAACACCCGCTCCGGGGTCGCCGGGGCGTCGATGTTCGGCTGCTCGCGATAATCCGCCAGGCTCGCCACTGCATCCTTGATCGCACACCAGGCGGCGATCCCCAGCATGAACGGCGGCTCACCCACGGCCTTGGAGTGGAACACCGTGTCTTCCGGGTTCTTGCGGTTTTCCACCAGCTTCACCCGCAGGTCGATCGGCATGTCCGCCACCGCCGGGATCTTGTAGCTGGCCGGGCCGTTGGTCATCAGCTTGCCCTTGGCGTTCCACACCAGTTCCTCGGTGGTCAGCCAGCCCATGCCCTGGACGAAGCCGCCCTCGACCTGGCCGATGTCGATGGCCGGGTTCAGCGAGGCGCCGACGTCATGCAGGATGTCGGTACGGAGCATCTTGTACTCGCCGGTCAGGGTGTCGACGATCACCTCGCAGCACGCCGCGCCGAAGGCGTAGTAGTAGAACGGCCGGCCACGGGCCTGGTTGCGGTCGTAGAAGATCTTCGGCGTGCGGTAGAAGCCGGTGCTCGACAGCGACACCTGAGCGAAGTACGCCTGCTGGATCAGCGCATCGAAGGTGACGAACTCGTCGCGGATGCGCACATGGTTGTTGCGGAACTCGACGTCTTCCTCGGTGACCTTGTACTGCCGCGCGGCGAACTCCACCAGGCGCTTCTTGATGATTTCGGCGGCGTTCTGCGCGGCCTTGCCGTTCAGGTCGGCGCCGCTGGACGCTGCGGTCGGCGAGGTGTTGGGCACCTTGTCGGTGTTGGTCGCGGTGATCTGGATCCGGTCGATATCCACCTGGAACACCTGGGCCACCACCTGCGCCACCTTGATGTTCAGGCCCTGGCCCATTTCGGTGCCGCCATGGTTCAGGTGGATGCTGCCGTCGGTGTAGATGTGGATCAGCGCACCGGCCTGGTTGAGGAAGGTGGCGGTGAAGGAGATACCGAACTTCACCGGGGTCAGCGACAGGCCTTTCTTCAGCACCGGGCTGTTGGCGTTGAAGCGGCGGATCGACTCGCGGCGCTCGGCGTAGTCGGCGCTGGCCTCCAGCTCGGCGGTCATTTCTTCGAGCATGTTGTGCTCGACGGTCTGGTAGTAGTGGGTGACGTTGCGGTCGGTCTTGCCGTAGTAGTTGGCCTTGCGCACCGCCAGCGGATCGAGGGCCAGATGACGGGCGATGCGGTCCATCACTTCCTCGATGGCGACCATCCCCTGCGGCCCGCCGAAGCCGCGGTAGGCGGTGTTCGACGCGGTGTTGGTCTTGCAGCGGTGACCGTGCACGGTGGCATCGCCCAGGTAGTAGGCGTTGTCCGAGTGGAACATGGCGCGGTCGACGATCGAACCGGACAGGTCGGGCGAGTAACCGCAGTTGCCGGCCAGGTCGAAGTTGATTCCGTGCAGGCGACCGCTGTCGTCGAAGCCGACGTCGTATTCGACGTAGAACGGGTGGCGCTTGCCGGTCATGGTCATGTCTTCGACCCGTGGCAGGCGCATCTTGGTCGGCTGGCCGGTCAGGCGCGCGATCACCGCGCACAGGCAGGCCGGGCTGGCCGCCTGGGTTTCCTTGCCGCCGAAACCGCCGCCCATGCGACGCATGTCGAGGACGATCTTGTTCATCGGCACGTCCAGCACCTCGGCCACCAGCTTCTGCACTTCGGTGGGGTTCTGGGTCGAGCAGTAGACGATCATGCCGCCGTCTTCGGTGGGCATCACCGAGGACACCTGGGTTTCCAGGTAGAAGTGCTCCTGGCCACCGATATGCAGGGTGCCCTGCAGGCGGTGCGGGGCGCTGGCCAGGGCAGTAACCGAGTCACCACGCTGGTGGGTGTGGCTGTCGAGGACGAAGTGCTTCTTGCGGAAGGCCTCGACCACGTCGAGCACCGGTTCCAGGTCTTCGTATTCGATGATTGCCGCCATCGCCGCACGGCGCGCGGTGTCGAGATCGCGGGCGGCCACGGCGACCACCGGCTGGCCGAAGAACTCCACCTTGTCGATGGCCAGCAGCGGGTCACCGGCCACTACCGGGCCGATGTCCTTGAGGCCGGGAATATCCTCGTGGGTGATGGCGATGCGTACGCCTTCGAAGGCGTAGCACGGGCTGGTATCGACCTTGAGGATGCGCGCGTGGGCGCGGTCGGCGGTGCGGGCGTAGACGTGCAGCTGATTAGGGAATTCCAGGCGGTCGTCGATATACACCGCTTCACCGGACACCTGCTTGTCGGCACTGTCGTGCTTGACGCTGCGACCGACCCCGGTGGTCAGGTCCTGGGCGAAGAGTTCGGCCAGTTCCGCCTGGCTCTTGGCGACGTGATGATGGTTAGACATAAGCGGTCACCCGGGTCTCGATGTGCGGTGTTTGCAGTTCGATGAAGTACTTGCGCAGCAGGTTCTGCGCGCCCAGCAGGCGGTATTCCTTGCTGGCGCGGAAGTCCGACAGCGGGGTGAAGTCCTCGGCCAGGGCCTGGCAGGCTTTCTCCAGGGTGGCCTGGTTGAACGGCTTGTCGGTCAGCGCGGCCTCGCAGGCACGGGCACGTTTCGGGATCGCCGCCATGCCGCCGAAGGCCAGGCGCGCCTGTTCGATCACGCCGTTCTCGATGCGCAGGTTGAACGCCGCGCAGACTGCGGAAATATCGTCGTCCAGGCGCTTGGACACCTTGTAGGCGCGGAACGCCCAGTTGTTGCGGGCCTTGGGCACGATGATCTTCTCGATGAACTCGCTGTCCTGGCGCGCGGTGATGCGGTAATCGATGAAATAGTCTTCCAGCTTCAGGGTGCGGGTGACGTCCCCCTTGCGCAGCACCAGTTGCGCGCCGAGGGCGATCAGCAGGGGCGGCGAGTCGCCGATCGGCGAGGCGTTGCCGATGTTGCCGCCGAGGGTGCCCTGGTTGCGGATCTGCAACGAGGCGAAGCGGTGCAGCAGTTCGCCGAAGTCCGGGTACTCGGCGCTCAACGCGTCGTAGCAGTCGGTCAGCGGGGTGGCAGCGCCGATCTCGATACGGTCGTCGAAATGCTCGATGCGCTTGAGTTCGGCAACGTTGCCGACATAGATCATCACCGGCAGGGTGCGGTGGAACTGGGTCACTTCCAGGGCCAGGTCGGTACCGCCAGCGAGCAGGCGGGCTTCCGGGTGCGAGCCATAGAGTTCGGCCAGGTCGGCCACGGTCAGCGGCACCAGGCAGCGCTTGTCGCCACTGTTGAGTTCACCGATTTCCTTCGGCGCGATGGCCTTCAGGCGTTCGATGGTCTGCCACTGGGCGGCATCGAACTGGTCGGGCTTGGCCTGGCAGCAGGCCTGGTCGGCAGCGGCGAGGATCGGCCGGTAGCCGGTGCAGCGGCACAGGTTGCCGGCCAGGGCTTCCTGGGCCTTGTGCAGGTCCGGGGCGTCGCTGTTCTTTTGCAGGGCGAACAGCGACATGACGAAACCTGGCGTGCAGAAGCCGCATTGCGAGCCATGGCAGTCGGCCAGCGCCTGTTGCACGCTGTGCAGCTTGCCCTGGTGCTTCAGGCCTTCGACGCTGATCAGCTGCTTGCCGTGCAGCGAAGAAACGAAGGTCAGGCAGGAGTTCAGGCTGCGATAGCGCAGGCTGTCCTTGCCGGCGTCATCGGTATGCAGTTCGGCAACCACCACGGAGCAGGCACCGCAGTCACCACTGGCGCAGCCCTCCTTGGTACCGGTTTTTCCCAAATGCTCGCGCAGGTACTCGAGCACCGTCATGTTGGGGTCCAGGGCATGCTCACTGCGCAATTCCTGGTTCAAGAGAAACTGGATCACGGAAGGGCCTCACAAGCGAAATTATTGTTGTTGAGCGGACTGAGGCGGAATGTATTCAGCCTTGACTTTCCGGTCAACGATTTTCTGACTTAAAGGTCAGGAAATTTTCCACGACCTGTCATCCGGTGCGCTGTTCCCTGTCTTCAGTTAAGCACTGTTGTCGTAGGAAAACGCCCAAATAGATGAACGATGAGCTGCAAGCACCATGCCCGATCCTCGACTAGCCTTGAGCGAAACCTTCGCGGGGAGTGGGGCGTACGCGACGGCAAGCCGTTTTTGCATGAAAAGTCGTACGCCAGAGACAAAAGCCTCGTGCAAGTTGGCGGCGTCTTTCATCCCGGCAAAGGGCATTTGCGGTACACTTCCGGGTTTTTAGCCGTTCAACGATTGCGAAGGAAAACCATGACGTTCAAGGCGCCGGACAGCCTCTCCGAGCAAATTGCCCACTACCTGGCCGAGCGGATCATCCGGGGGGAACTCAAGCCTGCCGAACGCATCCAGGAGCAGAAGGTCACCCAGGCGCTGAATGTCAGCCGCGGCTCGGTGCGCGAGGCCCTGCTGATCCTCGAACGCCGCCATCTGGTGACCATCCTGCCGCGCCGTGGCGCCCATGTGACCGAGCTCAACGAGCACAACCTGCGCAGCCTTTGCGCGCTGATGGGCGAGCTGTACATCCTGCTCGGCAACTCGGTGGTCAACAACCGCAAGGGCGAAGCCGACCTGATGCCGTTCCTGGCCATCCAGCAGCGCCTCAAGGAGGCCTGCCAGCGCAAGGACATCACTGCCTTCGTCGAAGAAAGCTTCGCCGTGATGCGCGCCGCCTATCCCTTCGCCAACAACCCTTACCTGCAGGAAACCGTGGAAAACCTGCAGCCGGCCATGAGCCGTGCCTATTACCTGGCGCTGGACCGACGCAAGGCTGAAATGAGCGACTTCCTCGCCCTGTTCGCCGAACTGCTGCAAGCGGTGATCGCCGGTGACCTGCCGCGCATCCGCGAAGTGCTTACCGCCTATTGCACCCGTAGCTGCGAGCTGGTGCTGTCGGCCCTGGTGACCGACTGACATGCGCCTGAAGTGCATCCGCCTGGCCGGCTTCAAGTCGTTCGTCGACCCGACCACCGTCAATTTCCCCAGCAACATGGCCGCCGTGGTCGGGCCCAATGGCTGCGGCAAGTCCAACATCATCGACGCGGTGCGCTGGGTGATGGGCGAAAGCTCGGCGAAGAACCTGCGCGGCGAGTCGATGACCGACGTCATCTTCAACGGCTCCACCAGCCGCAAGCCGGTGAGCCAGGCGAGCATCGAGCTGGTGTTCGACAACAGCGACAACACCCTGGTCGGCGAATACGCCGCCTACGCCGAGATCTCGATCCGCCGCAAGGTCACCCGCGACGGGCAGAACACCTACTACCTCAACGGCACCAAATGCAGGCGCCGGGACATCACCGACATCTTCCTCGGCACTGGTCTGGGGCCGCGCAGCTACTCGATCATCGAGCAGGGCATGATCTCCAAGCTGATCGAAGCCAAGCCCGAGGAGCTGCGTAACTTTATCGAGGAAGCCGCCGGCATCTCCAAATACAAGGAGCGCCGCCGCGAAACCGAGAACCGTATCCGCCGCACCCAGGAAAACCTCGAGCGCCTGACCGACCTGCGCGAAGAGCTGGAGCGCCAGCTCGAACGCCTGCACCGCCAGGCCCAGGCGGCGGAGAAATACAAGGAATACAAGGCCGAGGAGCGTCAGCTCAAGGCGCAACTGTCGGCCCTGCGCTGGCGCGCCCTGGACGAGCAGGTACGCCAACGCGAAAGCGTGATCGGCGACCAGGAGGTGTCCTTCGAGGCCCTGGTGGCCGACCAGCGCAACGCCGACGCCAGCATCGAACGGTTGCGTGATGGGCACCATGAATTGTCCGAGCGCTTCAACCAGGTACAGGGCCGCTTCTATTCGGTGGGCGGCGATATCGCCCGCATCGAGCAGAGCATCCAGCATGGCCAGCAGCGTCTGCGCCAGTTGCAGGACGACCTCAAGGAAGCCGAGCGCTCGCGCCAGGAAACCGAATCCCACCTCGGCCACGACCGCACCCTGCTGGCGACCCTCGGCGAAGAGCTGGAAATGCTCGAACCCGAGCAGGAAATGACCCTGGCCGCCTCCGAGGAAGCCGCCGCGACCCTGGAAGAAGCGGAAACCACCATGCACGGCTGGCAGGAGCAGTGGGACGGCTTCAACGCCCGCTCCGCCGAGCCGCGGCGTCAGGCCGAGGTGCAGCAGTCGCGCATCCAGCAACTGGAGCACAGCCTGGAGCGTCTGGCCGAGCGTCAGCGCAAGCTCGGTGAAGAACGCGATCAGCTCAGTGCCGATCCGGAAGACGCCGCGATCCTCGAACTGGCCGAGCAGGTGGCCAGCAGCGAACTGGTGCTGGAAGACCTGCAACTGGAAGAACAACAGGCGGCGGAGCGTCTCGATACGCTGCGCGAGCAACTGCAACAAGCCACCCAGGCCCAGCAGCAGGCGCAAGGCGAACTGCAACGCCTGGGCGGTCGGCTGGCGTCGCTGGAGGCACTGCAACAGGCGGCGCTGGAGCCGGGCAAAGGCACGGCCGAGTGGCTGCGCGAGCACGGCCTGGAACAGCGGCCACGGCTGGCCGAAGGCCTGCGCGTCGAAGCCGGCTGGGAGCTGGCGGTGGAAACCGTGCTCGGCGCCGATCTGCAAGCGGTGCTGGTGGACGGCTTCGACGGCCTGAGCTTCGACGGTTTCGACCAGGGCGAACTGCGCCTGCTCGACGCCAAGGCCGGGGCAACGCGCCTGCCCGGCAGCCTGCTGGACAAGGTCGAGGGCGCGGTGGATCTGGCCCCATGGCTGGGGCGCGTTCGCCCGGTGGAAACCCTAGAGCAGGCGTTGGCCCAGCGCGGGCAGTTGGGCGAGGGCGAAAGCCTGGTCAGCCGCGATGGCTACTGGGTTGGCCGGCATTTCCTGCGGGTCAGCCGCGCCAGCGATGCCCAGGGCGGCGTGCTTGCCCGTGGTCAGGAGCTGGAGCGCCTTGGCCTCGAACAGGAAGAGCAGGAAGCCCGTCTGGCCCAGCTCGACGAACAACTCGCCGACGTCCGCGAACAGCAGCGCCAACTGGAAGGCAGCCGCGAACAACTGCGTCGCCGTGCCCAGGACGAAGCCCGCCAGCAGGGCGAGCTGAAGGCCAAACTGTCCGCCGGCAAGGCTCGCGCCGAACAGCTCAACCTGCGCCGCCAGCGTCTTGAGGACGAACTGGCCGAGGCCGCCGAACAGCGCGCCGTCGAGCACGAGCAGCTGGGTGAATCACGCCTGATCCTGCAGGAGTCGCTGGAGCTGATGGCCCAGGACACCGAGCAGCGCGAACTGCTGCTGGCCCAGCGCGACGGCCTGCGCGAGCATCTCGACCGGGTGCGTCAGGAAGCTCGCCAGCACAAGGACCAAGCCCACCAGCTGGCCGTGCGCCTCGGCTCGCTGAAGGCCCAGCACGACTCAACGCGCCAGGCCCTGGAGCGTCTGGAGCTGCAATCCGAACGCCTCACCGAAAAGCGCGAGCAGCTCAGCCTCAACCTGGAGGAGGGCGAGGCACCGCTGGAAGAGCTGCGCCTGAAGCTGGAAGAGCTGCTGGAAAAACGCATGAGCGTCGACGAGGAAATGCGTCAGGCGCGCCTGCACATGGAAGACGCCGACCGCGAACTGCGCGACGCGGAAAAACGCCGCAGCCAGGCCGAGCAGCAATCGCAATTGCTGCGCGGCCAGCTGGAGCAGCACCGCATGGAATGGCAGGGCCTCAGCGTGCGGCGCAAGACCCTGCACGAACAACTGCACGCCGATGGCTACGACCTCGACGGCGTGCTCGCCACCCTCGCTCCCGAGGCCAGCGAGCAGGAGGCCGAGGCTGAACTGGAGCGCCTCGACGGGCGTATCCAGCGCCTCGGCGCGATCAACCTGGCGGCCATCGAGGAGTACCAGCAGCAATCCGAGCGCAAACGCTATCTCGATGCCCAGGACGCCGACCTGGTCGAAGCCCTCGACACCCTGGAAAACGTCATCCGCAAGATCGACAAGGAAACCCGCAACCGCTTCAAGGATACCTTCGATCAGATAAATGCCGGATTGCAGGCACTTTTCCCGAAAGTTTTCGGTGGCGGCAGCGCTTACTTGGAACTGACGGGCGAAGATTTACTCGATACAGGGGTGACGATCATGGCGCGCCCGCCGGGCAAGAAGAACAGCACCATTCATTTGCTCTCCGGCGGTGAAAAAGCGCTGACTGCCCTGGCCCTGGTATTTGCCATTTTCAAATTGAACCCGGCACCGTTCTGCATGCTCGATGAAGTCGACGCGCCGCTGGACGATGCCAACGTCGGCCGCTATGCGCGACTGGTGAAAGAGATGAGTCAGACCGTTCAGTTCATCTATATCACCCACAACAAGATCGCCATGGAAATGGCCGATCAACTGATGGGGGTGACCATGCACGAGCCAGGCTGCTCGCGCCTTGTGGCGGTGGATGTGGAGGAGGCGATGGCCATGGTCGACGCCTGAAACGGGAGTTGATGCACGATCTTTGGGCAAATGCACCGGTCAAACGGTATAGACGGTGTAAAGTTATCTTTGGTCGTGCTAGCTTAATGTCAATTTTTCGTGCGTGGGTAAAACGTCAGTCAGAACATAGAGTTGGCGCCACGTTTTAAAGGGTTTTAACCCTTTTATTTTTCAGCATTTTTTACAGAGGCACGGGATTACATGGAAATCGGTCTGCGCGAATGGCTGATCGTCATCGGCATCATAGTCATTGCCGGTATTCTCTTCGACGGCTGGCGCCGCATGCGCGGCGGCAAGGGCAAGTTGAAATTCCGTCTGGACCGCAGCTTCTCCAATCTTCCTGACGACGACAACAACGCCGAAGTGCTCGGCCCGTCCCGCGTCCTGGATAACCACCAGGAGCCGCAACTGGACGAGGACGACCTGCCGTCGATGAGCGCCCCGGCGCGTGAACCCAAGGCCGGCAAGGGCAACAAGCGTGGCAAGCGCGGCAACGAGCCGCAGCAGGGCGACCTCAACCTCAGCGCCGAACCGCGCGAGCGCGAGCGCGAGCCTGACCTGTTTGCCGATGCCGAAGACGACTTCCCGGCGGAAAACACCCGCACCACCACGACCACCGGCTACGGCACCGCTGCCGAGGGCAAGGAACTGCCACCAGTCGAGGAAGTGCTGGTGATCAGCGTCATCTCCCGCGACGAAGGCGGCTTCAAGGGCCCGGCCCTGCTGCAGAACATCCTCGAAAGCGGCCTGCGTTTCGGCGAAATGGACATCTTCCACCGCCACGAAAGCATGGCCGGCAATGGCGAAGTGCTGTTCTCCATGGCCAACGCGGTCAAGCCGGGCGTTTTCGACCTGGACGACATCGACCACTTCAGCACCCGCGCCGTCAGCTTCTTCCTCGGCCTGCCGGGCCCGCGTCATCCGAAGCAGGCCTTCGACGTGATGGTGGCGGCCGCGCGCAAGCTGGCCCACGAGCTGAATGGCGAACTGAAGGATGACCAGCGCAGCGTCATGACCGCGCAGACCATCGAACACTACCGTCAGCGTATCGTTGAATTCGAACGCCGGGCGCTGACCCAGAAACGCTGAAAAAACTAGAAACACGCAGTTGATACCACAGGGGCCGCTTAGCGGCCCTTGTGCTTACAGCGATAGTGCGAGCAGTGAGGAACCCTGTGGGAGCTGGCTTGCCAGCGATAGCGATAGTGCAGCCACCACTGAACCCTGTGGGAGCGGGTTTACCCGCGATGCGATGCCGGATTCACCACCGCAATCGCGGGTAAACCCGCTCCCACAAGGTCCGCGCTGCCCCAAGGCTCTCCTTTCCAACTGACCATCGCCCGACTGCTCTTCTGCTTAGCAAGAGACCCCGAACCATGAAAGCCGAAACCCGAATCCTCGAACTGCGCGCCGAACTCGACCAGCACAACCACCGCTACTACGTGCTCGACCAGCCCAGCATCCCGGACGCCGAGTACGACCGCCTGTTCCGCGAACTCCAGGCCCTCGAAGCCGAGCACCCGGAGCTGGTCACCGAGGACTCGCCGACCCAGCGCGTCGGCGGCACTGCTCTCTCGGCCTTCACCCAGGTCCGCCATGAAGTGCCCATGCTCAGCCTGGGCAACGCCTTCGAAGAAACCGACCTGCGCGAGTTCGACCGCCGCGTGGTCGACGGCCTCGACCTGCCGGCCGGCGACCTGTTCGGTGGCGGCGCACCAGTGGACTACAGCTGCGAACCCAAGCTCGACGGCCTCGCCGTCAGCCTGCTCTACCGCAACGGCCAACTGGTACAAGGCGCCACCCGCGGCGACGGCACCACCGGCGAGGACATCAGCGTCAACGTCCGCACCATCCGCAACGTCCCCCTCAAGCTGCAAGGCGAGGGCTGGCCGGAAGTGCTGGAAGTGCGCGGCGAAGTCTTCATGAGCAAGGCCGGCTTCGACAAACTCAACGAAGCCCAGGCGGCCGTTGGCGCCAAGACCTTCGCCAACCCGCGCAACGCCGCCGCCGGCAGCCTGCGCCAACTGGACTCGAAGATCACCGCCAGCCGCCCGCTGGAATTCTGCTGCTACGGCATCGGTCAGGTCTCCGCGCCGGTCGGCGACACCCATATCGGCATCCTCCAGCAACTCAAGGCCTGGGGCATGCCCATCAGTCGTGAGCTCAAGCACGCAGCCGGCATCGAGGAATGCCTGGCCTACTACCAGGACATCGGCGCCCGACGTAACGACCTGCCCTACGAAATCGACGGCGTGGTGTTCAAGGTCAACAGCCTGGCCTCGCAGCGTGAACTCGGCTTCCGCGCCCGCGAACCGCGCTGGGCCATCGCCCACAAATTCCCGGCCATGGAAGAGCTCACCGAAGTGCTCGACGTCGAATTCCAGGTCGGCCGTACCGGCGCCGTCACCCCGGTGGCGCGGCTCAAACCGGTCAAGGTCGCCGGCGTCACCGTGGCCAATGCCACCCTGCACAACATGGACGAAGTCGCCCGTCTGGGCGTGATGATCGGCGACACCGTGATCATCCGTCGCGCTGGCGACGTCATCCCGCAGGTCATGCAAGTGGTGCTGGAGCGCCGCGACCCGGACGCCGTGCGCCCGGTGCAGATTCCCACCGAATGCCCGGTGTGCGGCTCCCAGGTCGAGCGCACCCAGCTGGTCAAGCGCAGCAAGGGCAAGGAAACGGTCAGCGAAGGCGCGGTGTACCGCTGCGTCGGCCGCCTGGCCTGCGCCGCCCAGCTCAAGCAGGCGATCATCCACTACGTCTCGCGCCGCGCCATGGACATCGAAGGCCTGGGTGAAAAGAGCGTCGAGCAACTGGTGGACGAAGGCCTCATCACCTCGCCGGCCGACCTCTACGGCCTCACCTACGAACAAGTGGTGGAGCTCGAAGGCTTCGCCGAGGTCTCCAGCAACAAACTGCTCGCTGCTATCCAGGACAGCAAACGCCCGGGCCTCGCCCGCTTCATCTACGCCCTCGGCATCCCCGATGTCGGCGAAGAAACCGCCAAGGTCCTGGCCCGCTCCCTCGGCTCGCTGCAGCGGGTCATGCAGGCCCTGCCGCAGGTGCTCACCTACCTGCCGGACATCGGCCTGGAGGTCGCCTACGAGATCCACAACTTCTTCGAGGACGAGCACAACCGCAGCGTCATCCAGCAACTGCTCGACTGCGGCATGCAGCTGCAGGACGAAGGCGAACTGGCTGCCGAATTCGCTGCCAGCACCACCCTGGCCGGCATGATCGCCAAGCTCGACATCGCCTCGGTCGGCCCGACCGGTGCGGAAAAGCTGGTGGCCAAGCTGGACAGCCTGGACAAGATCTTTGCCGCTGATGCGATTGATCTGCGCCAGGCCCTCGCGACCAAGCAGGCCGAAGCGGTGCGCGAGTTCTTCCTCATCGAAGAAAACCGCAACCTCGCCCGCGCCATCGAAGCGCAACTGCTGGAATTCGGCATGCACTGGGCCAGCGAGAAAAAGACCGCCGAAGGCCTGCCGCTGGCAGGGCAGACCTGGGTGCTCACTGGCACGCTGGAGCGCATGAACCGCGACCTGGCCAAGGACAAGCTGGAAAGCCTCGGTGCGAAAGTGGCGGGTTCCGTGTCGGGCAAGACCCACTGCGTGGTCGCTGGTCCGGGTGCCGGTTCCAAGCTGACCAAGGCCAACGAGCTGGGGGTCAAGGTCATGGATGAGGATGCCTTCGTCGAGTTTCTGGCGGGGCAGGGCATCGCGATCTGACAGGGCGGCCTCAAGTCAAGCCGGCTTTGTCATGACACTGTGGGAGCGAGCTTGCTCGCGAAGGGCCGCACAGCGGCCCCAAAACCATTCACCTAATTGTGTCAGGAAGGCTACGGACCTCGGGTGCCCCCATAAACCCGGTGTCCCTAATACGCCTGACAAAACCGGCATTCAGGTTTATCCACAGCTTCGCGACCAACTGCAAAAAAGTCTGTTGTCAGCCATCCCCTTCGGACAAGTCCTTGAGAAATGATGATTTTTTCTCGCCGAGAGGTTGTAACTCTGCCTCAGACCGGTACAATGGCGCGGCTCGTCACCTGACGAGCTGCGTAATGGTGGCCCCATCGGTCCCCCCGCAACGATTACCCGTCAACCTGGTCAGGCCCGGAAGGGAGCAGCCATAGCGGGAACATTGTGTGCCGGGGTGTGGCTGGTGGGGCCGCCTCCATTCTATAAGTCCTTGATTTTTCAAGGATTCTTCGCAAGAAAATCCAGAAGTGGACCAGCGTTTAGGCACACCAGAGTGGTGCGCCCTAAAGGGTATGTTAGCGCTGTGAGCGCCTTGAGCCAATCTGTTAGTGTTGTGCGGCAGCATCCATCTTTGACCCATGCGTACGTCGATGTCATATCATCATCGGTGTTTGCGTGTTTGGCTCTGTTCAGGTGCGTGATGCCCTGACCCTACCTGCTCGGATCTGATTCGGATTATGGTCTTATCCGTCCTACTGCATTGACCTATCCTTCGAATTGAGTTAGATATAATGCGCAAAGAATTTTAGTCCAATAGGATTTTTATATCTAACTTTCAGGATGATCAGGTGATTTCAAACCTCCTTCTCCCCAAGCGCTATGAGAGCTTGCAGGATGCCGCTGTTGAAAAAGAAGCGGATTTAACCCAGATTGTGCGAAAGGTTCCTGACGCAACAGCGAGAGTTGAGCAACTTCTTCGCCAAGTTTCCAATGGCGGATTGGGAAGGTTTGAACTTTTCGTCGGGCCATCCGGCTCTGGTAAAACTACCTTTCTGAGTACCTTGCCACGATTCTATTCTGGGGCGCACATTACGCCGATTTCAGATAAGTTTTCATTGGTGGAGGCTATTGCTGAAATTCGCGCCTTGAGTACTTCTCCGGTCACAGGCCAAATCTTCGTTATGCTCGAGCGAGACAATCCTGTGTTGGATGAGGGTGAGCTCCGTGTGTTTTTTGAAGAGCTACGTCGGTTCTTTAGGACGAGAGAAGGTAGAGTTCTTATAGTTTGGCCTATCACTGATGAGCGTTCGGCTAAGTTGATTCAGACTACCGCATGGGCTGTCGGTAGTGACAGTATCGTTGATTTCGCCTCTCAAGGTCGCTATAACTTTACTGGACTTCCAAAGCAGAGCTATTTTGAAGTTGCTGATATTACGGCCCGTTCGCTTAACTCTGGACAAGGGCTAGAGGCCTTTGGCCTCGGTAATGATGTCGTACTTCCAATGCTCCAGCGAAGTGAAACCATCAGTCAGTTCTACAGCTTGTTAGAGGCCAAATCCCAAGAGTTGAATAACGCGTTTGGCGATACTCTAAAAGAGCGAAGGTTGCCGAGCGTTTGGATTCTGGTGGGAGGTGATGATACTCGCGAGCTGAGTTTGACAGTCGCAAATCTAACGCAAGGAACCGAAAAGCGGATTGATATTGATCGGATGATTGCAGTGCTTGACGCTGGCGATTCCACATCTGGCTACTTGGGCGAGTGGAGGAAGAAAAGGCATCAGGTAGCATTCCTGCTACGGCACTTAGATGTTCGACTCTTTGAGTTGACGCCGAACGTGGCAGTTAGCTCTATTCGCACTTTCGGCGATGCTGCGATTACTGACAAACTCAAAAAGAAGAAAGAGTCTGCGGCTAACGCAAGTTCGGCTATGCAGGTCGCGAGATTCTTCCAGTTGTTGGCGGGAACGCAAGCATCTAATGCGGCAACTATCAGGGCAGCATCTCCTGAAACTTCCGACGAGTATAAGCGAGTTCAGCAGTTAGCGTCTAAGTCAGATAAGTCAATGAATAAGGCGCTGGCAAGTTGTATAGATCGTGCGCTTCAAGACGTTGGGGTTGCCGCTGTTGTTACCGCAGAGCAGCGGAAGCTGGATCCGAAAAGTAACTTGCAGCCTGATATTATGGTTGATTTGGCTGATGGAAGGCTCATCTGTATTGAGCCAACTTGGCGGACAACTGGTGAGGGTATTCCCGGAGAGATTCCAGAGCAGCAAAGCTCAATGACGGTCGGGCATATTCAGCAGTATCTTCTCTCGAAGGTTTTAGAGTATGTAAATGATCTAGGGGTTTGAATTCGATTCAGTGCTGGAGATGGTGGGTGGGTACGTGTTTGTGAGGTCATGGGCTTCCTTTGTTTTCTTGTTCGACTCCTGCCGGTTGTCGAAACTGTCTGGAGACGCTGACGCAGAGCGTCCAGTGGCTCGGTACTTAACCCCTGTATCGATTGCGTCCTACCCCCCCCACCGGCTAATTCTAAAATATCGCAGCTAGTAAAAAGCCGCCCCGAAGGCGGCTATGAGCGAAGGCGAACGATCCCCTGATCGATACTTTCGGCATTCATATCGAGCGTCTGAAGGGCTGCCAGGACGCTATCGTGAACTTGTGTCGATCCTCGTTGGCCTACCCACAACGACACTTCTTCCAGGGCTGCTCTGAGAGCTGTCTGGTTCATCAGTAGCAATTCCAGGGTATCGGCTACCACGTCGGTCTTGTCGTCCATTTACGCTTCCCCCAAGGGCTCTGATGGCGCCTCAGGCTGGCTGAGACAACTCCCGCTTGATACGGTAGACGGTTGCGACCCCAACGCCAGCGAGCTTGGCAATCTCGTCCATCGTCAAACTCCCTCGTTTCAGCAAGTCAGCCACCTTCTCCCACTTCTTCTGATCGCGGCCTTTGCCACCTACCTTCTCGCCACGAGCACGTTTGTTCTCCAGCCCCTGCTTGATCCGTTCTACACGCTTCTCCTGGTCCAGTCGGGCCATGGTAGCCATCAGGTCGATCAGCATGCTGTTGATTACCTGCATCACCTGCCCGGTGATTCCCTTGTCGTTCACGAGCATATGGCTGGTGGGTAGATCGGCCACGACCAGACGCAGCCGCTTAGCTTCTATGACGCCCTTGAGATGCGACCAGTCTTCCTGGGATAGGCGGGATAGGCGATCCACCGATTCCACTAACAGGACGTCCCCAGGGGCTGCTGTCTCCAACAACCGGGAGAGTTCTGGGCGATCCAGTTTGGTGCCACTGATGTTCTCGGCGTAGATACCGGTGACCTTCAAGTGATGGCTCTGTGCGAAGTCCAGCAGGAGCTGCTTGGCTCGTTCCGCGTCCTGATCCTTGGTGGATGCCCGAAGGTAGAGGTGGGCTTCGCTCATGTCCGTTTTATCCTTTGTCCAGAAAGTAGATAGTCAAATGATAATCTATCATTTGGCTAAATAGCTACTGGTGATTGATAGGTTTCGGATGATTCCTATCGCCTTCCCATATGGCTCTACTCAAATGATAGGTCTTTGGGCTGAGCAGGTCAGGGGCTGGACCTGATGCAGGCAGTCGTTAGCTTTCGACTCTGGCGGTTGCACTAAGCCCCAGCTCTGGAGTGCGAAAGGGGCCATAGCCGCCGCTTTCTTCCGAGGAGCGCTGAGAGTCCTGGGAAGAGGTGTTAAACGGGCGTCTGGCTTGATACCGCAGCGGTAGATGCCCCGGAAATCGGGGATAAGGCCGAAAGAGGTTGGGGTAGTGTGAGAGGGTGGGCTGACGTGCGGGATTAGATATTGGTTGCTTTTTGAGCAATTAATTCATCCTGAAACGCGTCCGTCCTGGAAATGCTTCGTCTGTTCAGAAGCTAAGTGTCTGGCGCGTTGCACGCCCCACGCCATAGCTTTCGTCATGGATTCCCCTGGGCGAGAGTCGTACCCTCTTCCAGTATCATGGTTCCATCCACACCGTAAATGCCCAAAAACAACTGAGTCGCCCAACTCTTGAGAGCCTGACTTGGACGTCAATGAACGTACCGTCCACTACCGTCTCTTCATGGGTACGGCAGTGAAGCTTCGGATCAGCCCACCGCCAAAACGCCTCGCCCCGAACTCTCATTGCCCCCTCCCGAAGCGAAATCAACGACACAAGAATCAAGATAGCGCCGTTTCGATGAGAGGCAAGGGGGATGCACCTTCTCCGGCACACCAAATAAGGCATCTTCTTGGTGCTGTTGCGTTTCACTCAATAAGGTCTTCTGCGAGTTGGTACAGGCTACCGGCAGACCACGGTTTCTGAAGGTACACAGCGTTGGGTGGTTTGGAACCCTGTGCATGTAGATGGAAGCCGCTGATGATGATGACCGGTATATCTGGACTCTTCTCGTAAGCAATCCAGGCCAAGGCCCAGCCGTCAAGATCTCCCGGAGTTTGAACGTCTGTTATGAGCAAGCTGATCCGATGGTTCTGAAGGGCGATCAGTCCTTGATCGGCGGATTCGACCGCGATTATTTCGCGCCCTAGCTCGTAAAGAACTTCTTGGAATAAATAGCGTAGGACCGGATCATCCTCCACGATGAGGATCGTGGAAGGTAACGCTCGGGGTGTGTGCATTCGACGATACTTCTTGAAAGGCGAGAGGCCTGGAAGCTGCCGAGGGTAGATATGCTGCTACCGAATAATAGGTCGCAGATCAAAGGCAACAAACGGGATGGAGGGGTAGACACTTGCCCCATGGGAAATCAGACCATGAAGCTGATGGGATCGTTCACAATCTAGCGAATTCTAGCATGGCTGTCGTTTGGCTGGGTGCCTAACGAGGATTCGACTTCAGCTATCAGGGATGACGGAGAGCACCCCAGTGCAGCAGCAAGCTTGAAGATGACCATGATGGTTGGCTGGTTCACCCCCCGTTCGATCAGGCTGACATAGTTCCGCTGAATGTCGGCCTCTAGCGCCAGTTGTTCCTGGGTGAGACCTGCGAGCTTCCGTCGCTCGCGTAGAACCTTCCCGAATGCCAAACCTGCGTCCACGCCAACCCCCTTGTCAGAGGGGTGAACTGTCGGTCTCAGTGGGTCTCAGGTCTTCACAGTATATTGTGAATTTCACCGTATCCGTGTCACCATCCAGTCGGGCTGGATTGATGGCTTACTGCCATGTCCAGGGCTTATTACCTCCTGCCGCTTCTGGCAGGGAGATAGGAGAGGTTCGGATGGGTAGATGGACGCAGGACTTGTTGATTTTCGGTGCTGCACTGGTGTTGGGGGGATGTGCTGCACAACCGAAGTACCAGATGGTGAAGAGCGGTGTTACGCAGCAGGAGGTGTCTCAGGACGATGCTCATTGCCAGATGCAGGCTAACTACGTGCAAGCGGCTGATTACGAGTACCGGGGCACGTTCATGGAGGGCGCGAACATCAAGCACAAGCAGCAACAGACCTACCAGCTCTGCATGAGCAGCAAGGGCTACAGTCCTGTTCGGATTCAGTGAGTGGGTTATGAGCTACAGACGTCTGGCCCACGGTAGCGATCCCGCGTTGGGTGCAATAGTTTGCTCCTGGGAAGCCGTCCGGTGACATGAGATCTGTCGCAGTGCAGTAGTCGTGACGGGGCGGACGTTGCATCCGCTGTGATTCCTTTCCTATTGACCCTGCACTGCGATAGCCGCCTTTACATCGGGAATCTCGGCGATGGAGGCAGCAGCTTCAATCGCTTGAGTATCGGCCTGACTACAGTCTTTTGCTTAACGGTCAATTGTGAGTACTTCCAATACCCTGAACGAAGGCCGTTCAGGAACTTGATCTCCCACTTGCTCAATTGGTGACGTTTGTAAGACAGAGCCTCGTCGATACACAGTTCTATTCTTTTCTCATTGGAGAGAGCCATCGATAAGCCTCAGCTATTTCATGTAATAGAAGCCTGCTCGGACTGTGAGCAATCGATTTACGCAACTGCTTGCAGCCTGAACAGGCGAGAGGTTGGCGCGATGACTAACCATTGACTGGTAGCGGCGCCGTCTTGCGAACTATCGATTGCTGGCAGATAAATAGCCGTCCTTCGAGTGTTCGTTTGAACCTCGGTTGATAGCTATCTAGCCCTGACTTGCTTTTAAGACTTGCGGGCAGACGAAAGTCGATATGAGTTTTGACTGGCGTGAACTTGCTTGGACTGCGGTACTGCGGTACTGGCGGGGACTTGCGGTACATCTGTTTTACGTGACTTGCGGTACAGCGGACTTGCAGAAATAGCTAACGCTAGAATTAACCAGAAGCTGGCTTTGCTGTCAAGAGCTGGGGGAGGGGGCTCAAAGCCCCGTCACATCCACGATCATGGCCGTAGGTGGCGGTGCCTGGGGCGTATCGTTAGGTGGAGAGTCGCCACCCCAGGGCCTTGAGGCGATTGCCGTGTAGCCTCCACCTCCTGCTGTAGGACCTACTCTCACGCAGTAGCTCATCATCACACCCCACGGTACTCCCGCTTGTGCTGCTCCACGCCACTGCTTCGGGTAGACCCCTAACCCAACTGCGTACTTGTTACCGGCTTCAGGCCAAGGCTCCACCTTCACTCCCGTGGTCGGAACAGTGAACACGTTCGCCACTTTCATGAAGTTGTTGCTGGAGTCGAAAGTAAGAACTCCGCTTTCGTTGAATAGTTGAAGTCCGAAGTTTCCGCTCATTGCTTGGGCTGGTGTATCTTTGAATCCGTAAATCTCCACTGTTCCTGAAGTAGACGTTCGGAATGTTTGCTCTGTACCACTCTTCTTCATCAGGCCGATGGTGCGATCCACCGGAGAGGCGAAGAAGAGATATTTTACATCGGTCGGTACAGTGATCGTGAATTGATACCAAGTTCCAGTGAAGGTGTTAGATCCATTGGTGTAGGGGCCGGTGTGCGTTAGTCTGAATGCTGGAGCTACAGTTTTGAAATTCGAATCAATTTGCGTGATGCCCTGATCCGTGAAGAGTGTGAACCCCACTGTCATCTAGAAGACTCCTAGGTTTATAACAACGCTTCGCCTTGGTGCAGTGCTGAATGGCGTAACGGGAATCTCATAATCGGTAAACTTCCAGCTCACAGTGTTTCCGGTTATCTCCACGTCTGGATAAGCGAAATTTTCCGTGAAGTAGTCGGCGTCAGAAGTTATGAAGAAAAATGGTGTGCCTGCGTCTTGCAGTTCGGGCACAACTCTCGATGAATTAGTGGTCCCGCTTTCGAAGTAAGCCACGATCTTGCCAATTCGCTTGGTTGCGTCCAATGTAATTTTTCCGTTGGCATCGAAGACTTGGAGTCCGGCAGTCATTGGTTTCGTCCTTCATCTGTTGCCATTTTCCTACCGGCACGCTTGAACGAGGCTAGGTAGCAGCGAACCATGTACTCAACGAATTCCCGCACTGGCATCTTGTGCTTGCGGGCGTGCCCATTGAGTAAGTGGAACTCGTCCTCCGTGAGGTTTACTCCCAGGAGGCGATTCGGGATGTGGCCGCTCACGCTGCGGCCTCCACTGGTTTCTTGGCCTGGGCCTTCGGTGGCTTCGCATATGCGGCCAGCAGATCGTCCAGGGCATCCTTCTCGGAGGTGGCTAGGGCATCGGCTGCTGCTTTGGCGGCAGCGGACTCAACTTCCCGCATCTTGCGGGCCACAGTGATGTCGATCTGGCGTTTGGTCTCTTCAGCATTACGGCGGTAGCGGCTATCGGCGTACTCAGCCTTCGCCTGCTCTGCGACTTGGAGCAAGTCTGCGTCAATCATGGTCTCCGGCTTTTTCAACTGGATCTTCAGGTACAGAGGACGATGCACGGCTGCCACGACTGTGTATCCCTTCAGCAGCCATCCAGTCAGATCGCTGAGTGCAAGGGTAATTGGACGATCCGAGAACCAGTCCACGTTGGCGCCCAACTGTGGATATGCAAGGGACTCGCTGTGTCGGAAGTAGCGAACCTCCGCCTCCTTCAGCGCCATGAGCATGTCTGACTCGTCATGTTTGAAGAATTCGACAACATCTGTGCCGTAGGTTTGGTTTTTGGTATTTGTCACGATGGGTTCCTTTGAACTACTTGCTTCCGTGACGTTTGCGTACGGCACGAATCAGGCTCTCTTTGGCCTTGTTCTGTTTGGTTGATGGTGCGGTAGCACTTGGCTTGCTGGCGCCCTTCTCGGGAGTCTGGAGTGGCTTTGGCGGGGTACTGATGGCAATTGCCTTGGCCTTGTTCACCTCTCGTACTCGCTCTCGGTGCTTTTCCAGATCGCTCAGCGTAACTACCATCCCAGGCGGGAGGACGTAGTCCTCTAGGCAGTTGAGATACAGAAGTTCGGCCTGAGTAGCCCGGATGTAATCTAGCTTGTTCGATGGTGAGGTTGGTTGTGCTAAGAAGTAGGAGAGGATTGCTCCATTGCTCTTATCAACTTCCAGCCAGATATCGTTATTTTTCATTTATGCGGCCTCATGGTTCGGCTGTTCAGGTTGTGTTGTTTGGTTTGCTTCCTGGGTAAGGAACTGTTGCTCCAGTTGTAACTGGGTAAGCTTGTTGTTCGCTCTCCAGGTGCGGACTTGACATTGCACTGAGCAAAATCGGCATCGGCGGGATCTGCTGAAGAAATTACGGTTGCAGCACTCGCAGGTGTGCTTTCGCAGTGGTCGGCGGTTGGCCATGTTGTTACTCGCTGTGTTGTTATTAATGTTGCAGGGGGGGGTACGGAGAATCGCTTAGCCTTGCTCAGGCTAAGTAATGTGTTGTTGTTGTTGTTCTCGGGCGGGGGTTGTAGGTGCCAGGACTCGCTGAATCCCCTGGCTGGATATACCTTGAAGGCTCGCATCAAACCTAACCGGTACAGCTTTCGTCCTATGAAACATCCGATCAAGTTGGTCTGGACCGAAAACAGACTCACGGCATGGCTGAAGAAGGAATGGCTTCAACTATGCGGGAGATGGTGGAGGGGTAAGTGTATCTTGAGGAACTGGTTTGGTTGTTTCTGCCAGTCTTTTAAGTATACACGAAGTTGCTGAAAAGTCAATACATACATACAAAAATAATTGCATTATTCCGTGTTTTGTGCGTGGTGGTTAGTTGCTGTTTTGAGTCTTCTTGGAGCTCGGATAGGGGCAGGGGCGAAAGCCCCCAATACTTGTTGCGTTGACTCTGGATGGATTCCAGTGACGATTTGTCACGGATGATAACTTCAATGTGTCAGAATGGTTGCAGGTAAGAGCGGGTGCTGTAGCACCAATCAAACTTATCTGAGGCGGTTTCTATCATGCCTTTCGGCATAGATATTTAACTAAGTGGGGAGGGGCTCCCCGCCAACTTCTTGGGTTGAACTTTACTGATATGCTGTAACGTTCCGTTACGGGTATATGTTGCATAGGATGCCTGAGCAGTTAAAAGCAAGATCAAGAGCGGGGAAGGGGTTTCCCCCCTTTCTTCCCCTGCTTAATAAGGTTGTTATCCGTGCGTTGGCACAGGTAGTTAATCGTGGCGTAGACGCCATATAGATAACTGTAAGGTGAATTGTGGAAGTGGTTAATCTCAAAGCTCCGCTTTGGGGATTGTGCCCCCATTCCGCCCTTTGGCGGAAGTTGGCACTTGCCCTTTGATACATGCGGCCGAATTACTCCCCCCCCCCCCCACTGGGGTAGGTTAGGCAGCCTGCGACTCTCTTTGTACGGCGAGAGTCTCATTCCGCCACTTTCGGATAGTCTTCGCGGATACTGAGGTTTCTCGCTCCACAGCTTTGCATGTGGCACCCTCCAGTATCATTCGCATGGCCTGGGCTTTCTTCGGGTGCTGCTCGCGAGCAGGGAAGTTGATGCTGTTCGGCTGCCTAGTGGGGTAGCCCAACTCCGACTCGTACTCTTCGTCATACTCTCTGGCCGTCTTGTACTGAGTTAGCGTTCGCAAGTCATAATGCAATTTCTCCAGATTGTCTGGGCTGGGAAAGTTCAACTCATCTTCGTCTAGCCACTCACAAGCGGCCTGTTCTGGTTCGACGCCATCCATCTCATCACTAAGGGATTGAGGGCGTTTCTCCATCATGCTGGGGATGATGAGCTCAATCGCTTTGACATATCGTCTGGCATGACGCTCACCTAGTTGAAGTAAGTCCTCTACGGCCTCGTTAGAGACGATTGAGAGGCTTTCCAGAATGACTGCGAGGTTGCGTACAGACAGCGGCATAGATTTCCCTCCTACGCCGATAGGGCGGTCGTGCCAATCAAGGCGTGCGATACCTTCCATGATGTCTAATGCAAACACTGGGTAACGTCCCCAGTAAGTCACGCAGCCAATAAAACCGTAGAACGGATTGTGGATGATCTTTGGCTTACGTCCGTACATGCTTTTCGGTGGTCGCGGAGTTATGTTCTTGGGCGGTGGAAGATTTGCTTTCAACCACTTGTCTGCGTTCGCGGAGATGCGTGCATGCAGTTCTTCAAGTTCTTTTTTTGAAAGTAGTTCGGTGTTAGCGTTGTTAGAAGCTTTAAACTTCATGTCGGTGCTCTGTTTGGTTTTTTGATTTGTATGCAAATCCTCTTATGTTCCGGCTAGTTGGTGCTCGGTAACGTATCGCCATATCGCGAGCAGCACGAAACCCGCTCTGCTCAGGGGCCTAGTGGCTTGAACAAGCGAGGTCAGTTTGCGTAGAGGTGGTGTTGCAATGACCAGCCCGGTGGCTGGGGGGCGGATGTTACACTCCTGGATAAGAGTGTCAAGAGGGATTGTTCTACTACTCAAATTTATGCGAAAAGTTTACTGTGAGTCATCCGCCAACGTGGTGCGAAGAAATGCCAGTCAAGATCCGTTTCACCAAGCACCTCATAGAAGTCCTGGTCCGTTACACGCTTACCCTGGGCTTGGCGTTCAAACCGAAGTGCGAACAGTGCATAGACCACGTAAGTTGCGTAGATGATGCCGTAAGCGATTGCGATTGCTAGCCACTTGGCTAGGATAAAGTCGATCATCCGATCACCTCTACTTCGTCGGCAGTCAGGTATACATGACCAACGTCCGGAATCATGACGTAAAGATCATCTTCCTCTGTGGCATATACGTGCCCTTCCAAGCCCAGCAGGTCGAATTCACCCAGGCTGTTAAGCCACCAGCAATCGCGGGTGACTCGAACTTTGTGACCAACTACAATCACTCTTCCAGCTCCTCGTAGTTCTCCGCAACATGCTTGCGGAGCCAGATCAAACCCTTGCCAGTTACGGTGAGCACAGGCCCCATCACAATCTTTCCAGTGTGTGGGTGCTTGTACGGCTCCAAATTAACAACAAAGCGGCCTGCATCCTTCTGTGCCTGATAGGGCAAGTTGTGATTCTTCCCGCCAGTAATCAGCACACCCGTGTTCCGCAGATGCTTGAGGAGCTTGTTACGGCCAATCTTCAAGGTGTCTGCCACCTGCTTCATGGTGTAGGAGTTCTCTGCCACGGCTACCGCGTCATGGAACTCGACCTTGGGCTTGTCCTCCTCGATCTTGACGGCCTGGACGCCGACTTGGTGCTCAAGCTGCAACACCTGTTCGGTGTAGCCCAGGAGCAGGCCCCGGAGGGCCGCAGGATCGTTCAGGTTTGCCGGTGCTGGCTTCGCTACCCTGGCCTCCAGTTCCTGCCAGCGATCCACCAGCTTCGCAGTGAACTCTGGCGAGAGCTGAGCCACAGCAATGATGCTGTCCCGCTTACCCTCCTCGCCCTGGAAGACGAACACCTCGACACCTTGACCCTGGGCATTTCTGACTTGCTGCATTGCAGCATGTTGAATTACTCCTCGATCCATCAACCGCGTAATGGATACCTTCACGTTGTTGTGGCGACTGCCGACTAGATCCGCGATGTCCTGGCTAGTCATGCTCAGGGCCTCACCGCTGCCCTGGATCCACTCTACCGGTGCTTTGCCATACGGCAGACCAAAGCCCTGTACATATTCCGGTGTTCGGTCTGCAATACTTCCAATTTTACTCAACTTGCTGTTGCCCTCCTGGGCGGTATTGATGGGCCTGTAACTACAGGCCCGAGTTATTGCAATTAAGCCGCTTGCTCTTCCAAGTATTGGCGAAGTTCCTCCATCTCTTGTGCTTCTCGCTGTGCCCGGTACTCAGCGTACTTAGGCAAGCGAACACGCAGATCATCTGCGTAGAAGTACAAGTCCTTCCCGTCATCCAGGATGGCGGAGAACTCTTCCTTGGTCAGGAAGCCACGGTAGGTTCGCTCTACCCACTCACGGTTGATGCGTTCGGTGTGGGCAACGTTTGCACGGACTTCAGACTCCTTGCCGTAGCCGGGGGAGTAGGGGCTACAGCCTGATGTGTCGGAGTGCGTCTGCCATTGCCTTGAGCGGGCTACGGCTGCCGTAGATGCTGAACGTCACTGCCCCGTCCTCGTGTCCAGCGATCCGCTTGATGAGCGAGTCTTGGACTCCGGCATCCCGCAGGTCGTCGATGAGAGTGTGGCGGAAGCTGTGAAATGTCTTCCTCGGGTCAGCGATGCCCAGGCGAGTCTTGTAGCGACCGAACCACTTCGAAGGGGCGTGGCCCAGCTTGCCCCGGACGGCTTCCAGTTCGGGGAAGAGGCGGTCTGCTCCAGTGGCCTTTATGGACTCGACGTGTTGCAGCAGGCCCAAGTCGATCAGGGCAGGGTGCAGGGGGAGTACTCGGCGGCTGCTGGCGTTCTTCAGGTTCTGGCCGTCCCGGCTGTCGTCAATGCGGATGCACGGGATGCCCTGTTGCTCGATGAAGTCGTCCACCCGCAACTGGCAGATTTCCTCCAGCCTTGCTCCTGTGGCTCGACCCAGGAGTGGTAGCCAGTACCGCCATGGATGCTTGCTGCTTTCCTTTAGTAGCTGCTGCTGGTCGAGCAGGGCGGTCAAATCGTGCTGGTCGAAGGACAACCGGGCTTCCTTGGCAGACCCCGTCATCACCTTCATCCCCGCCAGCGGGTTCTCCTCTATATACCCGTTGGCCTTGCACCAGTTCATGAACGCGGTGAGCTTGCGGAGGCGGTTGTTCACCGTGACGGCGGTGATGGTCTTGTACGTGCCACCAGACTCCACGACCTGCTTCAGCGTCTTCCCTTTGAACTCAGGCCGCAGGGCAAAGTACTGCGGACACAGGCTAAGCCGTTCTTTCAGCAGTCGGGCTTGTTGCACGTCGAAGGCATCGGCAGGCATATCGCCCATCAGGTCAAACAGATCGGCCAGGGCACGTTCGACTTCCTCGGTGCTGCCCTGGCGCCACGTTCCGCCACGTTTCCCTTCTTCTATATAGAGCTTCGACAGGGATGCCAGCGTAGGACCATCGCCGACCTGCGTCGCCACAGTTGTTGCGGTCGTCCTTGGTGCGAGGCGTGGTATCGGGATAGGTGCAGCATTCCGCCATTTGGAAACCAACGCACGGAGCGTTTGGGGTGTGGTCAGCGGATGTTCGCCAAGGTGTCGCTGGACCTGCTCTGCCAGGGAAGCGGCCAGAAACATTGCTGCCTGACGCTCACGGATGTTCAGGCAAAGGCGAAGAGTGGACCGCTTCGGGAAGAGGTGCTTGGGTAGCCGCAAGTTCAGGTAATAGACGGCTTGGCGGCGGACGATG
Source organism: Pseudomonas sp. FG98 (assembly GCF_057808595.1). NCBI lineage: Bacteria > Pseudomonadati > Pseudomonadota > Gammaproteobacteria > Pseudomonadales > Pseudomonadaceae > Pseudomonas > Pseudomonas sp. FG98. Next base: position 48,997 of record NZ_JBMDIJ010000012.1, read on the forward strand.
TAAGTCATGAGTGGAACACCAGAGTGGAACAAGCGAGTGGACCAATTCCAGCCACACCCCTGGTGTCACCTTGCCCGTGCCTCGTGTTTGCACGGTAGAACTATCGGAGCTCCATCAGCCTGAAACCCTTGCCCCATAAGGCCCGCAACGATTACCCGAGCATGCTGGCATGCTACCTGGTCAGGCCCGGAAGGGAGCAGCCATAGCGGGAACATTGTGTGCCGGGGTGTGGCTGGTGGGGCCGCCTCCATTTCTGGGGGCTGAAATCCTCTTCAGGCCCTCTGTCTCCTCGCTTCTACGTCCTTTTCCCTTGCGCCCGTTTATCTGGGGTGCGCGCTTCCCTGTGATTTGCAATTGCCAGTAGCGCTGCGCTGCCACTACGATGTGGCTTCTGAGCAAGGAGCTAGATATGGAATTCGTAGAGCGACTGAACGCGTTATCGGCAAAGATCCGCCAGCAAGGACCCGCAATCCAGACAGAAGAGGCGACCAAGATCGCCTTTGTCATGCCCTTCATCAATTCCGTCCTCGGGTACGACGTGTTCGATCCGTCCGAGGTAACCCCTGAGTACGTCTGCGATGTCGGCACGAAAAAGGGCGAGAAGATCGACTATGCCATCCGCAAGAATGGCGAAATCCAGATTCTGATCGAGTGCAAGAAAATCGGTGAGCCGCTGAATATCAATCATGCGAGCCAGCTCTTCCGGTATTTCCACGTCACCAGCGCTCGTATTTCGATCCTGACTAACGGCCAGGTATATAAGTTCTTCACCGATCTGGATGCTCCCAACAAGATGGACGAGAAGCCGTTTCTGGAACTCGATCTGCTTGATGTGGATGAGCATGCGCTTCCGGAGCTTCAGAAACTGACCAAGTCGGCTTTTGATGTTGATTCGATCATCAGCGCTGCCGGTGAGTTGAAGTATGTGGGGCAGATCAAGAAAGAGATGGCTTCGCAGTTCAGTCAGCCTGACGAAGACTTCGTTAAGTTTTTCGCTGCTCGTGTCTATGAAGGCATGATCACGCAAAAGGTTAGAGAGCAATTCACTACCTTGACGCGAAAGGCCGCAATTCAGTTTCTTGGCGATCAAGTCAATGACCGTTTGAAGTCGGCAATGAGTGGTGCTCCGGAGCCTTCGTTTGCCATGGTGGCGACTGTCCAGTCTGACTCAGAAAAAGAATCGGCTGATAGTACTGGAGATGATCGTGTTCAAACGACTCTTGAGGAGTTGGAGGGCTTCCATATCGTCAAGGCGATTGTTCGGGCAGTCGTGGACGCCAAGCGGATCGTGCATCGTGATACTCAAAGCTATTTTGGGATATTGCTTGATGACAACAATCGCAAACCGATTTGTCGTTTGCATTTCAATCGTAGTCAAAAATACATTGGTATTTTTGATCAGGAAAAGAATGAGACACGGCACCCAATTGCGTCAGTAGATGATATTTATGTGTTTGCAGAACAATTGAAAGGAACTATCTCGTTGTACGAGTAAGTCTATTTGTGTCGGGGTGATGGTCGTACAAGGTCGTCACTCTGCTTATTAAACTGAAGTGAGATATTCGTTTCTGGTCCTCCAAACAAAGGGATGGAAGCATGATCAGTAGTGCTGAATTTTATCGCCGGATCCAGTTACCCGCCTTGACTGCAGCAGCGTTATTGACGGTCAGTGCCACTGCCGTAGCGGATCCGGATTTTTGGGTGGCTACTGATCGGGTTGCGCGCCACACATGTCCATCTGTGAAATGTGGGGTGGCTGGACAGCTTATGTTTCGAGAAGGGGTTGAGGTTTTTGAAGAAAAAGATTCTTGGGCTCGCATAACAAAGCCTTACTCAGCTTCTTGTGTCAATGGTTTCAGTGAATATGTGAAAAGTGGAAATTCTGCATGTGTTAGTAGTAATGGTATTAGCAATGGAGTGTTCGCGGAGTGGATTCCCAAAAAAGCTCTTACAAAAGAGAGGCCCGCTGATCCGGGGGAGGGGGCAACCGGTGACGACGCATTGGTTAAAAGCTCGGACGATTATCGCCTCTATCGTGCCCAGTTTTCAAAAGCAGCTCGTGAGCTAATAAATAAGGGGGCTTGTACAGCAGGTGACTTTGAAGAGGTCGGCGGGTGGATGTCCTCTCCCTCTAAAGGTAAGGAAATGTACTTTATGTACTGCGGTGGTATGACCAAGGCCAACCGGTTGTATCTCAACGTGCGTACAGGAGTAATAAGTCGTTAGTAGGGTTTCTGTCGAAAACTTGTTGGGTGGCTTATGAGTAAGATTCCACTTACAGATACAATCGCTCATGCACTGGTTCAGCTTGTAGATGACTCTGGAAATAATGGTAGTTATCGAGAACCATCGCATGCCGATATTGAATTTCAAGTGAATACCGCTTGTCTCTCGACGCATGACCCAAAGCAGCAAGGGCAGGTGATTGGCAAAGCGAAGCGAGTTCGTGCAGTACTCTATGGTGCCATGGAGTTTAATCCAGAGGCAGGTGCTCGTTTCGCCGCTGGACTGCTATCTAAAGTCCGCGCCTGCGGTGGTTTTCGTGAAACGTCTGCGAACTATGTGGGGCGTGAGGCGGTTGAAAACGCTAAGGCCGCTTTCAGTGCGGAGGGCTTTGACTTAGCAAACGATGGAACGGTATCCCCTAAAGTTCTTACTGCACTTGTCGGTGCAGAAGTTACAGATGCATTGTGGGGATATGCCCTTCGCGCCCAGAAGGGGGCGGATGATGCCGCTCTCATAGTGGGTACAGGTAAGGACTTGCTAGAGGCCACCGCAGCTCATGTGCTTATGACCCTCGAGGGCCGTTATCCTGAAAGGGCGAATTTTCAGGGGCTTTTGGGTATGGCGTTCATCGCCCTCGGCTTAGCCGTGCCAGAGCTTCCCGAGGAGCCAGGTGAGCCTGCGATTAAGTCAATGGAGCGCGGCCTGTTTGTCGCTGCTCTCGGTGTCAACCGAGTTCGTAATAAGCAGGGGGCTGGCCACGGGAGGCCTTGGGTGTCCACTCTTTCATCTGAAGAAGCTAAAGCAGCCATTGAGGTCGTAGGTTCCATTGCTGCTTACTTGCTCGGTAAGTTGTCCAAACGTGCCTAGTCATGAGTAGAAGGTAAAAGGGGATTTATTTTTCGCAGGTGAAAATAACCCCCCTTTTTAGTCCGACAGTCGTGTTCTGGAATCCGTATCTGCTACTCGAGTGATCAAGGCCTTTGGGATGTTGCTTGAGGGGCGGATCAATGGCAGAAAACGGCCCAGGCTGTGTGAAACCATCAGCGATTGTCTAACCTTCAGATTGTCGTGATCGTGGCAGGGACAATCATGAAGCGATTGGTTGAGGATGAGGCTCGGACGCAGGCCACATTGCTGCTGGAGTGTCTGGACGACTACGTAACTGAAGAAAACCCGGTTCAGGTAGCAGACTCAGGCGGAACCCGTCCAGGCAGAACTCTGTATTCGTATAGCCCCTGGAAAATGCAAGACCGTACAGGCGCATTGATCGGGACCAGAGCGGCTAAAGAGAATCGGAGCCTATCCGGGCATCACAAACACTTGCCCGCAGAAATTCCAAAGGGCGCAGCCATTGGCCAAGAAACGGGTGTCCCGTCCCTACAGGAATCAAACATGCGGAAATTTGTCACTGCCATGGCGATGCTGGCGCTTACCGGTTGCTCTACCCATACCGGCCAGACGGGTCAGATGATCGCTGATTCCGCCAAGGACGGCGACGTTCTTGGCGCTGGGATCATGAGCGTTACCCTGCCTTTCATGCTTCTCATGGATGTTGCCACTTTGGGCAACACCCAGGATGACGAAGGCACGGAAAACATCGCCGCAGAGGCGGAGCAGTCGGCAGCCACTTACACCGTCAGTCCAGGCCAAGAGCAGGTCGCGGCTCACTGCCAGACAGAGATTGCTGCCATGACAAATGCAAACAGCTGTACCACCTATCCCCGGTCCTGCGGTCATTACATAGAGGCCGCTCTCGGGGGAGCGAAAGACAACAATACGTGGTCCTTGGTTGCCTACGAAAAACGCCTTGGCCTCATCCAGCAAGACATAGATAAGCTCAATGAATGCGCCGCAGATGAGGAGTGTTACACCAACGCCCCATACGGCAACGGTGATGCCGAGTACCAATCACTCATGGCCTGCGCCAAGGACTATAAGCTGAGTGTGCTCAAGGCCGCCGGCAATCCTGACAATGAAACGGCTGAAACCGTTGGTGGCGAAAAATCGGGTTTGACGTTCGCCTCCGGTGACTGCGAGACCCGCAAACAACTCGTAATCAACACCAGGATCCCCGATAACGCCTCCGTCACCAGTAGTACCGAGACGGTAATGTTCATGACCCAGACGGCCATCGACATGATCGACGGCGGATGTCCTGGCGGCACCCCTCAACAGCGGATCGATGAACGCCAGCGGTACCTGGACGCCTACACCGCCGCCGAAAATGCATGCAATGCCGTGCAGTCCGGCGACCGAAAGTGCGCGCCTCAGAAACATTTCTAACGGCCTGCTTTACGATTCTTTGCGCAATGAACTCAGCGAAAAGGAGGTGAAAATAAATTTGACTCCTTTTCTCTGACTCCTTTTCTCTTTTTATTGCTTTAAAGTATGGGGTTCATAGTCTTCGCCTGAATCGAAACAGTCTCCAAGGCTCCCACTGCGTTGGAATAGCAAAGCAGTGAAGAAAAATGTAAGCGGCTGCAACCCATTCTATGACGGTGTTCTTGACCAGCCCCGGAAAGCACTCAAAAAACAGTATGCATTCGTTCTGAGTTAGCTCTATATAAGAAAATGCCAAGACGGTGTTGGTGAATATGATTGCGGCGGCTGTCGGGGTTTTGTAGTTTTTCCCAGAAAATCTATATTTAAGGTAGTAGCAGAAAAGTACGCCGAGTGTTGCGCAAGTCACAAATAAATAGGCAATCATTTTCGTCCTTTCCGAATCCAGCGGTTGGGCTCCCACTCTACCGGGAACGCAAAGCAGTGAAGAAAAGCAAATACAAGAGCTGCCCAGCTCAGAGTCGGGTATTCGAAGTGAATATCTGGAAAACAGCCAAGGAACGTGACGCAGCGGTTTTTAACAATTTCGAGATGGAAAACTCCAAAAGGAAAATTGGCTGCCGCAGAAATTATAAAATACTGTTTTTTGAAATTTCTCCCTGAGGATTTTTGTCTGAAACTATAAGCTATATAAAGGATGGATGCTGAACACAGTATATAGGTGGCTGTAATCATTTTTCGAGCTCATTTTTGCCTTGCTTGAAATAGGTTTCTCGGCTTCCATTCTGTTGGGATAGCAAAGCAATGCAGGAAAATACATACAAGGGAGGTCCAGGCGATTAGAGGGTAGCTGTCCTCAAATTTTGGTAGGCATTTGTAAAACAGCATGCATCCATTTTGTGTGAGTTCGATGTGGTAGAGCGCCAGGATGAAATTGTAAGGCATGATCACTAAGGTTTTTTTGTGGCTATATTTTTCTCCTGAAAATCTGAGTTTCAAATAATACGCAAAGGCGACAAGTAAAAGCGCAGAAGGAATAAATACTATTGTGATCACTTTTTGATTTCTTCTATGAGGTTTCTTGTTGCCTATGAGCCCATGGCTATTTCAAAGAGTCGTGCGCCTTTGTTCATTAGCCTGTAAGAGCGGACATAGTCTGGCCTGATATGTGTGAATAGCTTCCATGCCGGCCATGGCCTGCGCCAGCAAGGGGGAGGATTTGTCCAGGTGCTTGTGGATAACCAGGGGATTGTGGACCGCGTGGGAGACATTGCTGACGGTGCTCATCGCATGATTCAGCGCCAGCACGAGGATCTGGTCGGTATGCCCGATCTGGCATTTGTTGCCGATCGAGTCCTGGGTGGAACACCCGGCCGAGATCAGGCCCATTTTCTTGCCGTTGATGGTCATGTAGCTGTGGTTGGCCATGGTTCGAACGCCTTGTAGGTAGGAGTTCGCAGGCTAGGGAAGAGAAACAGCGATGTCTGTGGGACGTTTCCCAAAGAACCTGCGGAAATTCAGCAAGCTGGCAGGTGCTCAGAGAAAGCGACAGCGAAAAGGCCGTGGAGCTGGGCTCCACGGCCTTCATTCACCCCGGCACGTTCACCGGTGAAGCCGTCGTTGCAAGCGACAACAACGCTTTGGACATCCTCATATTCAGAACCGCACGGTTGAGCATTTCCCTATGCCACACCTCTGGCGGATCAGGGAGGTAGGCGACGTCGAGTATGGCTTTGGTGAGATGTTCCGCAGCCCGCTTGATGGCTTCTTCATGGGAGAGGCCGGGGCCAACACAAAGCGCGGGTGGTGGATCGGGTACGAGCTTTTTCATGGTGAAACTCCAATGTCTTGATCGGAGCCGCCACAGGTCGCTGCTAGACGAAGGGTGGCGACTGTACGTGAGTTAGCAGACCAGGACATTGGGAACCCGGCGCACCCGAAGGTGCCCACACGCACAGCCGCCATAACTGGTTGCTGGTGGTTACCAATGTCGGACTGCTAATCCGGTCGCCGAATTTGCGACGACCGACGCAGCCTAGGCACCGTTTCCACGGTACGCAACCACCATGCAGGGTCGGGGAGTATGCTTGGGAAATTGCCTACAAGAAAGTCGGAGATCGGTGAAGTATTCCGGCCAAATGCAACATCTTGTGGCCCCGCGCTGCTCTACCAGTCTTGCCCGCGAGGCTCCGGCCCAGCCAGCGATGGAAACAGCGGCAGCACTTCTTCCGCCAGCTCCTGAATGATCTCCCGTGGTGGGCGCCGGGCCATCTGCATGCCCAGGGCGGCATGGTTGACCCCGGCTTCGCGCCATTCCTGCAGCAGTTCAATCAGCCCGTTGCGGCCGGTGCGCAAGACGTAGCCGCCGCGCAGCGGCGTGCGCGGGAAGTTGGGGTCTTCGTCGAGATCGATCCATTCATTGGTGATATGCGGGCGGAAGCCTCCCCCGGGGATGAGCGCCCGCCAGGCGCGGATCTTCTCGGCCAGGCGCCGGGGACCGAGCACGTTGTGGGTGGTTTCGGGGTAGGTGATCCAGCCGTCGGCCTGCTCGCCAAGCCATGGCAGGGTCTGGCGTGACGAGCCGGTTACCAGCAACGGGATCCGTCCGGCGACGGGAGTGGGCAACAAGCGGGCGCCATCGAGCCGTCCCAATGGCGAGTTAATCGGCGCCGACTGCCCGGCCAGCAGTTGGCGGAAGTAGTCCACGCCTTGGGCGAAGCGCTCCCCGCGGCTGTCATGCTCCAGGCCATAGGCCGGGAACTCCACTGGGCGGTCGCCCGAGGCGATGCCCAGCACCAGGCGTCCGCCCGACAGGCAATCCAGGCTGGCGGCTGCCTTGGCCAGGTCGATGGGATGGCGCAGGGCAAAGATCGCGCTGCCGGTGGCCAGGGCGATGTGGCGGGTGTGGGCCGTCAGGTAGGCCAGGTAGGTGAACGGATCGAATACCTGGCCGGCATCGCCGAAAGCCGGGTCGTACAAGGGCACGTCGCGAACCCATACGGCGCCGAAGCCGAGGCGGTCGATTTCGCTGACCAGTTGCGCCTGTCCGGCAAGCACGGCCATGTCGCCATCATAGAAACGCAGCGGCAGGAAAATGCCCAGGGTCAGGTGGTCGTGAGCGAACAGGCGGCGATAGCCGGGATGCTGGGCGAAGGCATCGGCGCTGGCGCCTTTGCTGTGGGTGGCGTTCATCGATATTCCTTGGTCGGGGGCTCAGGGGCCGGTGGCTGGCGCAGGGATGCGGATGCCGCGCTGCACGGCCGGGCGCTGCTCGATCTGGCGGTACCAGCGTTCAAGGTGGCGATAGGCGCTGAAGTCGAAACCGACGATCTCGGCAATGTGCAGCCAGGCGAAGCTGGCGATATCGGCAATCGAATAGGCCTCGCCGGCCAGCCACGGCCGGGTTGCGAGCTGCTGGTCGAGGAGGGCGAAGGCATCCTCGGTGAGAGTGCGGTAGCGCTTTTGCGCGGCGGGATTGGCGACGGCCTCGATGCATTCGAAGTGCACGCGCTGGCCCAGCAAGGGCCCCATGCTGGCGCTGTGGTACATCAGCCAGGTGATCGCTGCCCAGCGTGGCTGCGCAGCCAGCTCCAGCAATTGGCCACTGTATTGCGCCAGGTAGAGCAGGATGGCCGAGGACTCGAACAGGACGATTCCGGCCTGCTGGTCGACCAGGACCGGAATGCGCCCTGCCGGATTGAGCGCGAGGAAGCCAGCGTGGCGATGCTCGCCCTGGTCGATGTTCACGTGGACGAGGCGATAGGGCAGTCCCAGTTCTTCGAGGGCTATGGTGATCTTGAAACCGTTGGGGGAGCTGTCGGTATACAGCACGAGCGAAGGATCCTGCATGGTATTCACCTTAGTCAGACTGATTCGGTCTAGGGTTTCTTAGGGGCTATGCTAGGCACCGAACAGAGGGCTGACTAACGATCATTGCTCTCGCTGAAATCAGTTTTTCTAAGGTTGGAATTGCATGGGGGCGGTCTTGCCATTACTCGCGTTGCGCGCGTTCACCGAAACCACTCGCCTCGGCAGCCTCAAGGCTGCTGCCGAGCGCATGGGCGTTACACCGGGTGCCATCAGCCAGCAGATTCGCCTGCTTGAAGATCGCCTTGGCGTCATCCTGCTGACCCGAAGCCGTTATGGCGTGCAGCTCACCGAGGCCGGGGCGAGCCTTTATCCGGGGCTGTCGCGCGGGTTCGGCCAGATTGAAAGCGCACTGCTCGATCTTGAGATGCTGACCCGCAGCAACACGCTGACGATCAGCACCCAGCCGTCGTTCGCCTCCGGCTGGCTGGTGCCGCGATTGGCTGATTTCAATGCGCAGCATCCCGGGATCGACGTTCGCGTGCAGTCCACGGGCGAGCTTGTCGACCTGTTTCGCGACCCTGTCGATATCGCCCTGCGCCATGGCCTGGGTGATTACCCGGGGCTGGAGTCGATAGCGCTATTGGCGCCTGTGTTGCTGCCGGTGGCCAGTCCGGACCTGCTGGCCGACGGGCCGGCGCTGCATGAGCCAGAGGATTGCCTGCGGTACCCACTGTTGCAGGACGCCGACCGCGCTGACTGGACGTTGTGGTTGCGGGCCCATGGTGTCGAGCCCGACGAGCGTAGTCGTCGAGGCCCGAGTTTCGATGAAGACCTGCTGTTGCTGCGCGCGGCCGCAGCTGGCCAGGGCATCGCTTTGGTACAGGCACAGCACGCCGAGGAGGACCTGCGAAACGGCCGGCTGGTGGTTGCACTGGACCGCCCCTGGCCTTCGCGCTTCGCTTATTACCTTGTGGCGCGCAGCGAGAACTTGGGGCGGCCCGCTGTGCGGGCGTTCATGGAATGGATTCAGGGGCAGGTTGAAAGTGCGGGTACTGCCTGAACTTCCGCTGCGGTTGCTTGAGCCGGGGCGTCATTGAACTCGCCGCGCGCTTGGGCTGCTAAACGGAGGGGGCCTGCCGCCACAGGCGACATATTTCTCGGCATAGCCACTGCGGCCGAGGGCGTCGGTCGCTTTGAACTTGATTTTGAACTGGCGCGCCGTATAACGTGATTCGCATAAACCAGTGAATTTAGGTGGTCCATGAGTAAAACACCTGAAGCAGCCCAACGTAGTTCCTACGTAGCCCATGTCCAGGCCACCAATAACCTCGAGGGCGTTCGAGTCAGTGCCTACATGTCCTCCAAAATGGCGGACTATGAGAAAGGACGGATTTCCTCGGCGGAGTTGGTAGCAGCCGCGAAAGCCCGCTACGGCATCGATGGTTGACATTAGCAATCCTGCCCCCGGCCCTGATGATCACTATTACGTCGCTGGATACTCGGTCGAGGACGATCCCTTCGTCGACGCAAACGGTGTGCTTCTCAATAACCTTGGCCTGACCGACACGGCGTCATTGAGTGTTGCAGAGGCCGACTTGTCTTCAGCGCGCTTGATCGAACTGCTTGAGAATCCAATCCAGGGTGATTTTTCACTTGCCCATCTTTGTGCCATTCATGGCCACATCTTCCAGGATGTTTATCCTTGGGCTGGAAAGCCCAGGGTGGTGGATACCGGCAAAGGTGACACCATGTTCCTTCGGCACCAGCAGATTGAAGAACGGTTCCGAGTGGTGACAGAGAGGCTCTCCCGCACGAACTTTCTTGGCGATTTCCACGGCGACCTGGAAGCCTTCAGCGAAGAAGCAGGGACCGTGTTCGCTGAAATCAACTTCATCCATGCCTTTCGTGAAGGGAACGGTCGTACTCAGCGAGAATTCCTGGCGATGCTCGCCACTCGGGCAGGATTCGAGATCAGTTGGGCTGGGGTTTCGGATCGAGCGATGATCGAGGCCTGCGCTGAATCCCGTCAGGAACATGAGCCTTCCTGCAGGAAGCTGATCCGCCTTATCAAATTGAATGCATCGCGCCTGACCCCATATTGAAGCCTCGCTGCCGGGCCTTGCCTTCGGCTTCGCAGGCGCTGATTCTTGCCTCCAGTTTATGCAGGCGCTTAAGCCCTTTCGGGCGGCTGTACAGGTTCCGTTCAGCGCTTGAGCAACGACACCTTCATCAACCGCCGAAACGTCGGACAGGCCAGATGATCCTGTTCCGGACACTCCGCCGCATGCCGCAGCCCCTTGCTCATCGCCTGCAGGCGCTTGACCTGCGCATCGATCTCGTCCGCACGCTCCACCAGCCTCTGTCGGTCGACCCGCAGCTCTACCAGCATCGCGCCGACCTCATCCAGGGAAAACCCCGCCGCCTGGCCGAGGGCGATCAAGGCCAGGCGGTCCTCCACATCCGCTGCGAACTGGCGCCGTTGCCCATGCCCGGCGAGGGATTCGAGCAGGCCGATTTTCTGGTAGTAGCGCAGCGTCGAGGCCGGTACTCCGGTGCGTTTGGCGACGTCGGCGATGTCCATGGATAACCCCTTGACTTGAAGTTGACTTCAACTTCTATGCTGCGCGGCATGTTCGATTTTCGTCAATGTGCCGAGGAGCTTTGCCATGTTTTCCATTGTGTTGATCGGGGTTGGCGCGACGCTGGTGATGGACCTGTGGACGCTGCTGCTAAAGCGGCTTGGGGTGGCGACCTTGAACTACGCCATGCTCGGGCGCTGGGCCGGGCATCTGGTGCGCGGGCGGGTTTATCACCCAGGGATCGCCAGGAGTGAGCCGATTGCCCATGAGCTGGTTTGGGGTTGGGTGCTGCATTACGCCATTGGGCTGGTATTCGCGGCCGGGTTGGTGGTGCTGAGCGGGGAGGGCTGGTTGCGGGCGCCGACGTTGGGTCCGGCGTTGATTTTTGGGGTGGTTACCGTACTGGCGCCGCTTTGTGTGATGCAGCCGGCAATGGGGGCGGGGTGGTTTGCCAGCCGGACACCGACGCCGTGGCGGAATCGGGGGCGGAGCTTGATGACACATGTGGTGTTCGGCTGTGGGCTGTTCCTGGCGGCCTCGGCGGTTGCGCACCTTTTCTGAAAGCACCACTAATCCTGTGGGAGCGGGTTCACCCGCGATGACTATGGTGAATTCACTATCGCTATCGCGGGTAAACCCGCTCCCACAAGGTTCGCGGTGCTTGCAAGGGCCAGCACGCCTGGAGCTTGAATGGCAGGATGCAATTTTGCCCCCGCTCCGCTAGGATTAGCGGTCTCTCTCGGCTCGTTCAGGTTGCGACGTTTTTCATGAGTTATCAGGTTCTTGCACGTAAATGGCGTCCGCGCTCGTTCCGCGAAATGGTCGGCCAGACCCATGTGCTCAAGGCCCTGATCAACGCGCTGGACAATCAGCGCCTGCACCATGCCTATCTGTTCACCGGCACCCGCGGCGTGGGCAAGACCACCATCGCGCGGATCATCGCCAAGTGCGTCAACTGCGAAACCGGCATCACCTCGACCCCCTGCGGCACCTGCTCGGTGTGCCGGGAGATCGACGAGGGCCGTTTCGTCGACCTGATCGAGATCGACGCCGCGAGCCGGACCAAGGTCGAGGACACCCGCGAACTGCTCGACAACGTGCAGTACGCGCCAAGCCGCGGGCGCTTCAAGGTCTACCTGATCGACGAAGTGCACATGCTCTCCAGCCATTCCTTCAACGCCCTGCTGAAGACCCTGGAAGAGCCGCCGCCCTACGTCAAATTCATCCTCGCCACCACCGATCCGCAGAAACTTCCGGCGACCATCCTGTCGCGCTGCCTGCAGTTCTCCCTGAAGAACATGACCCCCGAGCGCGTGGTCGAGCACCTGAGCCATGTGCTGGGTGTGGAGAACGTGCCGTTCGAGGACGACGCCCTGTGGCTGCTGGGTCGCGCCGCCGATGGTTCGATGCGCGATGCCATGAGCCTGACCGACCAGGCCATCGCCTTCGGCGAGGGCAAGGTGCTCGCCGCCGATGTGCGGGCAATGCTCGGCACCCTCGATCACGGCCAGGTCTACGGCGTGCTCCAGGCCCTGCTGGAAGGCGATGCCCGGGCGCTGCTGGAAGCGGTGCGCCACCTGGCCGAGCAAGGCCCGGACTGGAATGGCGTGCTCTCGGAAATGCTCAACGTGCTGCACCGCGTGGCCATTGCCCAGGCGCTGCCGGAGGCGGTGGACAACGGCCAGGGCGACCGCGACAAGGTGCTGGCGCTGGCCCAGGCCCTGCCGGCCGAGGATGTGCAGTTCTACTACCAGATGGGCCTGATCGGCCGCCGCGACCTGCCGCTGGCACCGGATCCCCGTGGCGGCTTCGAAATGGTGCTGCTGCGCATGCTGGCCTTCCGTCCGGCGGACAGCGGCGATGCCCCGGGCACGACGCTAAAGCCAGTGGGGATCAGCCAGGCCACGACTGACTCCCCGGTACCGGTGGCCCCGGTCGCAATCGCCGCACCAGCCCCGCAGCCGGTTGCCGCTCCAGTTCCTGCTCCCCTCGTCGAGGCGGCGCCCGAGCCTGAGCCGCAACCTGAGCCCGAGCCGGAACCAGAGCCAGAACCAGAACCCGCTCCCGAGCCGGTCGTCGAGGCCATCAACCCGCCCTGGGAAGATCCGGTCCCGGCAGCGGTCAGCGAGCCAGAGCCAGAACCTCAGCCAGAACCCGAGCCGCAACCGGCACCTGTAGCCGCCCAGCCCGTGCAGCACGAAGCGCCGCCGCTGGACGAGCAGGCCTACGCTCCCGCCGGCATGGACCGCGACGACGAGCCGCCGCCGGACGATGATTACTACATGGGCGAAGTCGATCCGGTGGGCTACAGCTACCTGGACGAACTGGCCACCGAGCACGCCGCCGAACTCAGCGAAGAGCCGGCCGCCGAGCCTGAACCCGAGCCTGCCGGACAGCCGGCGACCGGTCTGGCCTTGCAGTGGCTGGAGCTGTTCCCGCACCTGCCGATTTCCGGCATGACCGGCAGCATCGCCGCCAACTGCACGCTGATCAGCGCCGAGGGCGACAACTGGCTGCTGCACCTGGACCCGAATCACAGTGCACTGTTCAACGCCACCCAGCAGCGACGCCTGAACGAAGCCCTGAACCAGCATCTGGGGCGCACCCTGAACCTGAGCATCGAGTTGATCCGCCCGGAGCAGGAAACCCCGGCCCAGGCCGCGGCGCGCAAGCGCGCCAACCGTCAGCGCGAGGCGGAAGAGTCGATCCATAACGACCCGTTCATCCAGCAGATGATCCAGAAGTTCGGTGCCAGCGTGCGCCACGATACTATTGAACCTGTCGACGCCGTGGTTACCCAGGGCAACTAAGCGAATATCCAGCGCCGCGCCTGGTGCGCGGCATGTCAAACAACTACCGAGGTGATTCTCATGATGAAAGGTGGCATGGCCGGCCTGATGAAGCAGGCACAGCAGATGCAGGAAAAGATGGCCAAGATGCAGGAAGAACTGGCCAACGCCGAAGTGACCGGTCAATCCGGCGCCGGTCTGGTCAGCGTGGTCATGACCGGCCGTCATGACGTCAAGCGCATCAGTCTGGACGACAGCCTGATGCAGGAAGACAAGGAAGTGCTGGAAGATCTGATCGCCGCCGCCGTCAACGACGCGGTGCGCAAGGTCGAGCAGAGCAGCCAGGAAAAAATGGGCGGCATGACTGCTGGCATGCAACTGCCGCCAGGCTTCAAGATGCCGTTCTAAGACTGCATTTGTTTCACCCTCGGTGGGAGCACGGCCTCAGGGTCGTCGCTCCCACCGTCGTTTCTCCCATTCGATGATTTGCCGGGCCTTTTACCATGAGCTTCAGTCCCCTGATTCGCCAGTTGATCGACGCCCTGCGCACCCTGCCGGGCGTGGGTCAGAAAACCGCCCAGCGCATGGCCTTGCAGTTGCTGGAGCGCGACCGCAGCGGCGGCACCCGCCTGGCCGAAGCGCTGACCAAGGCCATGGACGGGGTCGGCCATTGCCGCCAGTGCCGCACCCTGACCGAGCAGGAGCTGTGCCCGCAATGCGCCGATCCACGGCGGGATGACACCCTGTTGTGCGTGGTGGAAGGGCCGATGGATGTGTATGCGGTGGAGCAGACTGGCTATCGCGGACGTTACTTCGTGCTCAAGGGGCATCTGTCGCCGCTGGACGGCCTGGGGCCGGAGGCGATCGGCATTCCGCAACTGATGGCGCGGATCGAGGAGCAGGGCACCTTTGTCGAGGTGATCCTGGCGACCAACCCGACGGTGGAGGGCGAGGCGACCGCGCATTACATCGCGCAGCTGCTGGCGGACAAGGGGCTGGTGGCATCGCGCATTGCCCATGGCGTGCCGCTGGGTGGGGAGCTGGAGCTGGTGGATGGCGGGACGCTGGCGCACTCGTTTGCCGGACGCAAGCCGATTTCCCTCTGAGTCTTGTGTTGTTACTGAGGGCCCTATCGCCGGCAACGCCGGCTCCCACAGGTTCGAGGTTGACATTGAACCTTGTGGGAGCCGGCGTTGCCGGCGATGAGGCCCTGAAGCCGATCAGTATTCGCTCAACGAAAACTCGGTCAGGCAGAAGGTCGGCACCTGCGCATCGCGCAGTTTCTGCGAGCCACCCAGCTCCGGCAGGTCGATGATCGCCGCTGCTTCATACACCGCCGCACCCATGCGCCGCACCAGGCTGGCCGCCGCGAGCAAGGTCCCGCCGGTGGCGATCAGGTCGTCGAAGATCAGCACCTGGTCGCCTTCGCACAGGCTGTCGGCATGCACTTCGAGGAAGGCTTCGCCGTATTCGGTCTGGTAGCCCTGGCTGAGCACGTCGGCCGGCAGCTTGCCCTGCTTGCGGAACAGGATCAGCGGCTTGTTCAGCTCATGGGCGATGATCGAGCCGATCAGGAAGCCGCGGGCATCCATCGCGCCGATATGGCTGAAGTCGGCTTCGACATAGCGCTCGATGAACTGATCCATGACGTGGCGCAGGCCACGCGGCGACTGGAACAGCGGGGTGATGTCGCGGAAGATCACGCCGGGCTTGGGGAAGTCCACGACCGGGCGGATGAGGGATTTCAGATCAAAGCTTTCGCTGGGCATGGAACGGGTATCCTGGTGGGCAAAACGCCCGTCAGTATACCCGTTTGTCGCGCGGGTCAGGCTTCCAGTGCGCCACCGGCCAGCGCACAAAGCTGGATCGGATCGAGAATGCGCACTTCCTTGCCCTCGGCTTCGATCAGGCCGTTCTGCTGGAAGCGGGTGAACACCCGGGACACGGTTTCCACCGCCAGGCCCAGGTAGTTGCCGATTTCGTTGCGCGACATGCTCAGGCGGAACTGGTTGGCCGAATAACCGCGGGCGCGGAAGCGCGCAGACAGGTTGACCAGGAAGGTGGCGATGCGTTCGTCGGCGGTTTTCTTCGACAGCAGCAGCATCATCTGCTGGTCATCGCGGATTTCCCGGCTCATCACCCGCATCAGCTGGCGGCGCAGTTGCGGCAGTTGCACCGACAGTTCGTCGAGGCGTTCGAAGGGGATTTCGCAGACCGAGGTGGTTTCCTGGGCCTGGGCCGAGACCGGGTAGGTTTCGGTGTCCATGCCGGACAGCCCGACCAGCTCGCTCGGCAGGTGGAAGCCGGTGATCTGCTCTTCGCCGCCATCGCTCAGGCTGAAGGTTTTCAAGGCACCGGAGCGCACCGCGTAGACAGAACCGAAGTTGTCACCCTGGCGGAACAGAAACTCGCCTTTTTTCAGCGGACGACCGCGTTTGACGATTTCATCCAGTGCGTCCATGTCTTCCAGGTTCAGCGACAGGGGCAGGCACAGGGGCGCCAGGCTGCAATCCTTGCAATGAGCCTGGTTGTGAGGGCGCAGTTTAACTGGCTCAGACATTTCATCGATCCTTGTGGGAAAGCACACATAGAACGCAAGGGTAACCCAGCCGGGCTACTGGAGGCCAGCTTGCTCTGTTTTGGTGCGCGTTCCGCTCAAGTTCGCGGCTTTGCTGCCGATGCAACTTCATGAACCTTTCCCCAGGCAGGCCACGCCATGCTGACCGTCGATATCAAAAGTACTCGCCAGGCCATCCTCGCCCAACAGTCCGAGTCCCGTGCCAGCCAGGCTGAAGAGGCCGTGGAGCGGGCTTCGGCGTCATCCGAGGGGGTCAGGGTCAACCTGTCCCTCAAGGGCCTGGAAGTCGCCAGCAAGCAGCAGGGCGATGCCGATATCGACGAAAGCGGGCTGCCCGAGTCCGTTCGTCAGTTGCTCAAGATGATTCGCAAACTGCAAAAGGAACTGGCCGAGGCCAACCGCCAGCTCCAGGCGTTGATGCGGGATCGTTCCCTCGATCCGGTAGAGATGCAGAAGAAGACCGCCGCCCTGCAGGCCCGGGTCAGTGCCCTGTCGGCCTCGTTGAACACGGTCAATTTCGGCCTGGTCCGGGCCATGAGCCAGGTCGAGCTGACCCCGGAACAGGTCGGCAAGGCCATGAAGCTCCTCGCCGCTTAAATCACCCGCGAGAAGCGCTGGCGGTTGTTCAGGTCGAGGTAGGCGTCGAACACCATGCACACCGAACGTACCAGCAGGCGGCCGGCCGGCAGCACGCTGATGCCGTCGCTGCGCAGTTCGATCAGGCCGTCCTTGGCCATGCCTTCCAGCGCCGGCCACAGGTCCTTGAAGTAGCCACGGAAATCGATGGTGAAGGCCTGTTCGATGCGCTCGAACTCCAGCTCGAAATGACAGATCAGGTCCTGGATCACTGCCCGGCGCAGGCGGTCGTCCTGGTTGCAGATGAGGCCGCGGCTGGTGGCCAGTTGCGCGGCGTCGAGGGCGTTCTGGTATTCCGCGAGGTCGCTGCTGTTCTGGCAGTACAGGTCGCCGATCTGGCTGATCGACGACACGCCCAGTCCGATCAGGTCGCAGTGGCCGTGGGTGGTGTAGCCCTGGAAGTTGCGTTGCAGGGTGCCTTCTTCCTGGGCGATGGCCAGTTCGTCATCGGGCAGGGCGAAGTGGTCCATGCCGATGTAGCGGTAGCCGGCGGCGGTCAGTTGCTCGATGGTGCGGTGCAGCATCTCCAGCTTGGCCGCTGGCGCCGGCAGGTCGCTGCTGTCGATGCGCCGCTGCGGCATGAAGCGCTCCGGCAAATGCGCGTAGTTGAACACCGAGAGCCGGTCCGGCTGCAGCTTGATTACTTCGTCGACGGTGCGGGCGAAGCCTTCCGGGGTCTGCTTGGGCAGGCCGTAGATCAGGTCGAGGTTGATCGAGCGGAATTGCAGGGTGCGCGCCGCCTCGATGATGGTGCGGGTCTGCTCCAGGCTTTGCAGGCGGTTGATCGCCCGCTGCACGGCCGGGTCGAGGTCCTGCACGCCGAGGCTGACGCGGTTGACGCCCAGCTCGCGGAGCAGGCCCATGGTCGACCAGTCGGCCTCGCGCGGGTCGATCTCGATGCCGTAGTCGCCGGAGTCGTCGTCCAGCAGGTTGAAGTGCTGGCGCAGGTGGGCCATCAGCTCGCGCAATTCGACATGGCTGAGAAAGGTCGGGGTGCCGCCGCCGAAGTGCAGTTGCTCGACCGTCTGCCCCGGGTCGAGGTGGCAGGCGATCAGCTGGATTTCCTGTTCCAGGCGTTGCAGGTAGGGCTGGGCGCGGGCGCGGTCCTTGGTGATGACCTTGTTGCAGGCGCAGTAGTAGCAGATGTTGGCGCAGAACGGCACATGCACGTAGAGGGACAACGGACGCGCCGCGCGGCGGCTGTCGCGCAGGGCGTGGAGGAGGTCGAAGGAGCCGATCTCGCTGTGCAGTTGCACGGCGGTCGGGTAGGAGGTGTAGCGCGGGCCGGCCAGATCGTAGCGGCGGATCAGGTCAGAGTCCCATTGGAGGGCGTCGTGCATGGTGGCGGTCCCAGGAATTGCGGCAGTGTCCGGAGTCTAGGGAGCGCCACGTACATGGGTGTTGATTTGCATCAAGCCCGCTTCAGTGGCCCATCAGCCAGTGCTGGTGCGGGCCGGGCAGGGTCCACAGGCCGAACAGGATCACCAGCAGGCCGCCGGCCACCCGCACCCCGCGCTTGCGCAGCAGGGCATTGCTGCGCTCGGCGGCCAGGCCGGTGGCGAGCAGGATCGGCCAGGTGCCGATACCGAAGGCCAGCATCAGCAGGGCGCTGTGGATCGCGCTGCCCTGGCTCGCGGCCCAGAGCAGGGTGCTGTAGACCAGGCCGCAGGGCAGCCAGCCCCACAGCGCGCCGAGCAGCAGGGCGCGGGGCAGGCTGGACACCGGCAGCAAGCGCGTAGCCACCGGCTGGATATGCCGCCACAGGCCGCGGCCAAGGCTTTCCACGCAGGTCAGGCCGCTCCACCAGCCGGCCAGGTACAGGCCCATGCTGATCAGCAGCAAGGCGGCGATCACGCGCATGGCGGTGGCCAGCGGGCTGCCGGCCACGGCCCAGCCGGCCAGGCCGAGCAGCAGGCCGGCACTGGCGTAGCTGAGGACGCGGCCGAGGTTGTAGGCAATCAGCAGGCGCAGGCGGCGGCCGCGCTGTTCGGCCGGGATGGCCAGGGTCAGGGCGCCTATCAGGCCGCCGCACATGCCCAGGCAATGGCCGCCACCGAGCAGTCCGAGGATCAGGGCGGAGCTGAGCAGGGGCAGCAGTTCAACCACGGGCAGGCGGCTCTGGCTTGTTTTCGTCGCTGGCGTCTTCGCCCTTTACCGCAGCCTGGTGCTTGGGGTCCTGGTCATCGAACAGGATGCTGTGGGCCGGGCCGTCGAGGTCTTCGTACTGGCCGCTGTCCACGGCCCAGAAGAAGATGTAGATGGCGATGCCGACCAGCACCAGGGCGGCGGGAATCATCACGTAGAGCGCGGGCATGGTTTCTCCTCAGGCGGTCGCGGCGTGGCCGGTGGCGGGCGCGCTGTGCGTCGCCGGGGTGCCACGCAGCCGGGTCAGGCGCAGGGCATTGAGCACCACGATCAGCGAACTGACCGACATGCCGACCGCCGCCCACACCGGAGTGATCCAGCCGAGGGCGGCGAACGGCAGCATAAGGCCATTGTAGAGCGCGGCCCAGCACAGATTCTCGATGATGATCCGCCGCGTGCGCCGGGCCAGGACGAAGGCCTGCACCAGGGTGTCGAGGCGGTTGGACAGCAGCACCGCGTCGGCGCTGGTCTTGGCCAGGTCGGTGGCCGAGCCCATGGCGATGCTGATATCCGCCGCCGCCAGCACCGGCACGTCGTTGACCCCGTCGCCCAGCATCAGCACCTTGCGCCCCTCGGCCTGGAGGGCCTTGAGGCGTTGCAGCTTGTCGTCCGGGCGCAGGCCGCCGATGGCCTGGTCGATGTTCAGCTCGGCGGCGACGCTGGCGACCATCGGCGAACTGTCGCCGGACAGCAGCAGGGTCTTCCAGCCACGGGCGCGGCAGGCGTCGAGCAGATCGGCGGCGTCATGGCGCAGGCGGTCGTCGAGGACGAACCAGGCCAGCGGGCCCGTGGTGTCGCCAAGCAGCAGCCATTGGCCGGGCTCGTCGGGCATGGACGGGACCACCGCGTTGCTCAGGGCGCAGACGAATGCCGGCTGGCCGATGCGCAGTTGGCGTTGTTCCACTTGGCCTTCAAGGCCGAGGCCGGGGGTGGCCTGTACCGCTTCGGCCACGGCGACGGTGCGGCCGAAGGCGCGGGCGATCGGGTGTTCGGAGCGGTTTTCCAGGGCGGCGGCCAGGCGCAGGCAGTGTTCGGCATCCAGTCCGGCCAGCGGGCGGATGGCGCGCAGGGTCAGGCGGCCTTCGGTGAGGGTGCCGGTCTTGTCGAAGATCACCGTGTCGATCTGGTTCAGGCCTTCCAGCACATGGCCGCGGGTCAGCAGCAGGCCGAGGCTGTGCAGGGTGCCGGTGGCGGCGGTCAATGCGGTTGGCGTCGCGAGGGACAGGGCGCAGGGGCAGGTGGCGACCAGCATGGCCAGGACGATCCAGAACGCCCGCTCAGGGTCGAGCTGCCACCAGAGCAGGCCGATGGCGACGGCGGCCATCAGGCTGAACAGCAGGAACCACTGCGAGGCGCGGTCGGCGATCTCGGCCAGGCGCGGCTTTTCCGACTGCGCCCGCTCCAGCAGGCGGACGATGGCCGACAGGCGGGTGTCGTGGCCGAGGGCCTGGACTTCCACGGTCAGCACGCTTTCCACGTTCAAGGTGCCGGCGGTGACGCTGTCGCCCTGCTGTCGCGGTTGTGGCAGGTACTCGCCGGTGAGCAGCGATTCATCGACGCTCGACTGGCCCTCGACGATGCGTCCGTCCGCCGGCATCACCGCGCCGGGCTGGACCTGCACGCGATCGCCGATCTGCAGCTCGCGCAGCAGAATGCGCTCGCTGTTGCCGGCGGCGTCCAGGCGCAGGCAAGAGGCGGGCAGCAGGTTGACCAGTTGTGCGGTGGCCGCCGCCGTGCGCTCGCGGGCGCGGCGCTCCAGGTAGCGGCCGGCGAGGAGGAGCAGGGCGAACATCCCCACCGCATCGAAGTACAGCTCGCCGCTGCCGGTGATCGCGGTCCAGATCCCGGCACCGTAGGCCAGGCCGATGGCCAGGGACACCGAGACGTCCATGGTCAGGTGGCGGGTGCGCAGGTCGCGGGCGGCGCCGCGGAAGAACGGCGCGCAGCTGTAGAACACGATGGGCGTGGTGAGGAACATCGCCACCCAGCGCAGGATGGTGTGCATCTCCGGGCTAAGGTCGATGTTGAATTCCGGCCAGGTGGCCATGGTCGCCATCATCGCCTGGAACCACAGCAGCCCGGCGACACCGAGCTGGCGCAGGGCGGTGCGGTTCTCGCTGGCCAGTTGCTCGGCGGCGCGGTCGGCCTGGTAGGGGTGGGCGGCGTAGCCGATCTGGCGCAGCTCGGCGAGCAGCCTGGACAGCGGCAACTGGCTGTCGGCCCAGCTCACCAGCAGGCGGTGGTTGGACAGGTTCAGGCGCGCCTCGGCGACGCCGGGCAGGCCGCGCAGGTGTTTCTCGATCAGCCAGCCGCAGGCGGCGCAACTGATGCCTTCGATGAGCAGGGTGGTTTCCGAGAGGTCGCCCTGGTGGCGGACGAAGGGTTGTTGCACGTCGGCGCGGTCGTACAGGGCCAGTTCGTCGCTCAATTGGCGCGGCAGGGCTTCGGGGTTGGCGCTGGCCTCGCTGCGGTGCTGGTAGTAGCTCTCCAGCTTGCCGGCGACGATCGCCTCGGCCACTGCCTGGCAGCCGGGGCAGCAGAAGGCCCGGGGTTCGCCGAGGACGACGGCGGTGAACGAACTGCCGGCGGGGACGGGCAGGGCGCAGTGGTAGCAAGGCGTGGGGGGGGTCATGACTGTCTTATCGCAGGCCTTTCGGTGGTGGAGCCAATCGCTGGCAAGCCAGCTCCCACAGGGTTCGGTGCAGGCAGTACCTGTGGGAGCTGGCTTGCCAGCGATGCTTCTTACTTGTCCAGGTGCTCGGCCCCTTTCAGTTCTTCATCCCCGAGCAGCAAGGTCACATCGTGGGCCACCTCTTCCTCCTCGAACAGGCGCCAGGTCTGGCCTTTCTCGGTACCCAGCAACTCGACGAAACGCCGGCCTTCGACGCGATCCGGCAGTTGCCCGACATAGCGGCCTTCGCCAGTGAGGGTCAGGGCGATCTTGCGGTCCTTCTCCGGCTGGGTCGGCGAGATCAGGTTCAGTTCCAGGGCCTGCGGCTGGCTGTCGCCGGTCAGGCGCAGTTCCACTTCGCCGGTCAGTTCGTCCAGGTGCACGCTGGCCTTGAGCTTGAGGGTCTGGCCGAGCAGTTCGCGGTCCAGCGAGCGGTTGATGCCCTTGCCGGCCTCGTAGTAGTTGTCGTTGACCAGGTTGTCCGGGTTGTTCACCGCGATGCTGACCATGGTCAGGCTCAAGGTCACCGAGGTGGCCAGGATGCCGATGATGATCCAGGGCCAGAGGTTCTTGTACCAGACGCTGTGAACCGTGTTCGTTGCAGGCATGGGCGTAGTCTCTTAACGGATTTGCGGGCCGATGAAGCGGCTCTTGGCTTCGACTTCGGAAGCGCTGTCGTCGGCGTCCCGGAGAATGAAGGTGACTTCGTTGGTGGTGGACGGCAGCAGTTCGGGGGAGACCGACAGCTGCACCGGCAGGCTGACGATATCGCCGGCGGCCACGCGGATTTCCTTGGCACCTTCCAGGCGCAGGTTGGGCAGGCCCTTGGCTTCGAGGACGTAGACGTGGTCGCGCTGGTCCTTGTTCATGACCTTCAGGCTGTACACGTTCTCGATCCAGCCCTGGGCGTTCTCGCGGTACAGCACGCGGTCCTTGCTGACATCGAAGCCGACCAGCGAGCGCATGAAGAAGGCGGTGGCGAGCAGGCCGATCATGGTCAGCAGGACCACGAAATAGCCGATCAGCCGTGGCCGCAGCATGTGGGTTTTCTGGCCCGACAGATTGTGTTCGGTGGTGTAGCTGATCAGGCCGCGCGGGTAGTTCATCTTGTCCATGATGCTGTCGCAGGCGTCGATGCAGGCGGCGCAGCCGATGCATTCGATCTGCAGGCCGTCGCGGATGTCGATGCCGGTGGGGCAGACCTGGACGCACATGGTGCAGTCGATGCAGTCGCCGAGGCCCTTGGCTTTGTAGTCGACGTCCTTCTTGCGCGGGCCACGGGTTTCGCCGCGACGCGGGTCGTAGGAGACGATCAGGGTGTCCTTGTCGAACATCACGCTTTGGAAGCGCGCGTAGGGGCACATGTACACACACACCTGTTCGCGCAGCCAGCCGGCGTTGCCGTAGGTGGCGAGGGTGAAGAAGCCGACCCAGAAGTAGGCCCAGCCGTCGGCCTGGCCGGTGAAGAAATCGATCATCAGCTCGCGGATTGGCGAGAAGTAGCCGACGAAGGTCATGCCGGTGACGAAGCCGATCAGCAGCCACAGGCTGTGCTTGGCGAACTTGCGGGCGAACTTGTTGGCGTTCATCGGCGCCTTGTCCAGCTTCATGCGCTGGTTGCGGTCGCCTTCGGTGACCTTTTCGCACCACATGAAGATCCAGGTCCACACGCTCTGCGGGCAGGTGTAGCCGCACCAGACGCGGCCGGCGAATACGGTGATGAAGAACAGGCCGAAGGCGGCGACGATGAGGATGCCGGAGAGAAGGATGAAGTCCTGCGGCCAGATGGTGGCGCCGAAGATGTAGAACTTGCGCTCCGGCAGGTTCCACCAGACGGCCTGGTGGCCGCCCCAGTTGAGCCAGACGGTGCCGAAATAGAGGAGGAAGAGGAACGCGCCACCGGCCATGCGCAGGTTGCGGAACAGTCCGGTGAAGGCCCGGGTGTAGATCTTTTCCCGGGCGGCGTAGAGGTCGACGCCCTGGTCCTTGCTGTGCTTGGCAGGCGGGGTGACGTCGTGTACAGGAATCTGCTTGCTCATCGTTACAGTCCCACGGCAGTGGAAAAACGCCGCGGCCAGTGCGTGCCGACCGCAGTCAGAAGTGTTGCTGCTCTGGTCCGCATGATACGCCTGTGCTGGCACTCCGGGGTGCGGGTGCGACACTGGGTCGCGTTGGTTTGGAGTCGGCAATGGTGTATTGGCGATGTCAATTGATCCAGGTCATGGGAGGGTGTTCTTTCGGGCCTCATCGCCGGCAACGCCGGCTCCCACAAGTCCGGCGGTGTACTCGATACCTGTGGGAGCCGGCGTTGCCGGCGATGAGGCCAGAAAGAACACCCCTGTATCCCCAGCCAAGAAAAAAGGCCCCACCAGTCTGCACTGACGGGGCCTTTTCTACCGCCGGGCCTTACTGCGCCTCGGCCGGTTTCTCATCCTTGTGCGACAGGCTGTAGACGTAGGCCGCCAGCAGGTGGACCTTGTCGTTGCCCTGGATCTGCTCCTGCGCCGGCATCTGGCCCTGACGGCCATAGCGGATGGTCTGCTGCAACTGGGCGAAGCTCGAACCGTAGATGAACGCCTGCGGGTGGGTCAGGTTCGGTGCGCCCATGGCCGGGGTGCCCTTGCCTTCCGGACCATGGCAGGCCACGCAGTTGGCGGCGAAGATCTTCTGCCCGGCAACCGGATCGGCCTTGGTGCCTTCCGGCAGGGTGCGGCCGTCGAGGTTGGTCAGCACGAATGCGGCAACGTCCGCCACGCCCTGTTCGCCGATCACTTCGGCCCAGGCCGGCATCACGCCGTGCCGACCGCCCATGATGGTCTGCTTGATGGTTTCCGGCTCGCCGCCCCAGCGCCAGTCGTTGTCGGTTAGGTTGGGGAAGCCGTAGGAACCCTTGGCGTCGGAACCGTGGCAAACCGAACAGTTGGAGGCGAACAGGCGACCGCCCATCTTCAGCGCTTGTGGGTCTTTCGCCACTTCTTCGATTGGCATGGCCGCGAATTTGGCGAAGATCGGACCGAACTTCGCATCAGCCCGGGCCATTTCCTTTTCCCACTCATGCACGCCGGTCCAGCCGGTCTGGCCGTTGGCGAAGTCGGTTTTCTTCTCGGTATCCACGTAGTCGTAGCCCGGCAGCACGCCGCGCCAGTTGCCCAGGCCCGGGTACAGGGCCAGGTAGCCGAGGGCGAAGATGATGGTGCCGACGAACAGCATGAACCACCACTTCGGCAGCGGGTTGTCGTACTCCTCGATGCCGTCGAAGGAATGGCCGACGGTTTCCTCGGTGGTTTCGCTGCGCTGGCCCTTGCGGGTGGAGAGCAGCAGCCAGGTCAGGGCAAAGATGGTGCCCAGACTCAGAACGGTGACGTACAGACTCCAGAAGGTAGTCATTCGTTGTTACTCCTAGACGCTTTCGCTTGCGCTTGCTCGACGTGCTGGCTGGCCTCGGGATCATCCGCGAAGGGCAGCATGGTCGCTTCGTCGAACTCGGACTTGCGCCGAGAACTGAACACCCACAACGCCAGGCCCACGAAGGCCACCATCACCACGACGGTGCCCAGGCCACGAATCATCCCGATATCCATCGCCGTCACCGTTTGCTTTTGATGATGGTGCCAAGACCCTGGAGGTACGCGACCAGCGCGTCCATCTCGGTCTTGCCCTTGACCGCGTCGCGGGCACCGGCGATATCAGCATCGGTGTACGGCACGCCGAGGGTGCGCAGGACTTCCATTTTCTTCGGAGTGTCCTTGCCATCGAGCTTGTTCTCGACCAGCCATGGGTAGGCCGGCATCTTCGACTCGGGGACCACGTTGCGCGGGTTGTACAGGTGCGCGCGGTGCCAGTCGTCGGAGTAACGTCCGCCAACGCGGGCCAGGTCCGGACCGGTACGCTTGGAACCCCAGAGGAACGGGTGGTCCCAGACGCTTTCGCCGGCCACCGAGTAGTGGCCGTAGCGCTCGGTCTCGGCGCGGAACGGACGGATCATCTGCGAGTGGCAGCCAACGCAGCCTTCGCGGATGTACACGTCGCGGCCTTCCAGTTCCAGCGCGGTACGTGGCTTCATGCCTTCGACCGGCTTGTTGGTGACGTCCTGGAAGAACAGCGGAACGATCTGGGTCAGGCCGCCGATGCTCACGGCGATGACCATGAAGAAGGCCAGCAGGCCGATATTCTTCTCGACTACTTCGTGCTTCATCAGTGCGCTCCCACGACGACGATCTGTTCGGCGGCCTTGGCTTCGGCCGAGTTCGCTGCGCGTACGGTACGCAGGACGTTCCAGGCCATCAGCAGCATGCCCGAGGCGAAGAACGCACCGCCCAGGGCGCGGACGATGTAGCCCGGGTGGCTGGCTTGCAGGGCTTCGACGAAGGAGTAGGTGAGGGTGCCGTCATCGTTGATCGCACGCCACATCAGGCCCTGGGTGATGCCGTTGACCCACATCGAGGCGATGTAGAGCACGGTGCCGATGGTGGCGAGCCAGAAGTGCGCGTTGATCAGGCCGATGCTGTGCATCTGCGCACGGCCGTAGAGTTTCGGAATCATGTGGTACACGGCGCCGATGGAGATCATCGCTACCCAGCCGAGGGCGCCGGCGTGCACGTGGCCGATGGTCCAGTCGGTGTAGTGGGACAGCGAGTTGACGGTCTTGATCGCCATCATCGGACCTTCGAAGGTCGACATGCCGTAGAACGCCAGCGATACCACGAGGAAGCGCAGGATCGGGTCGGTGCGCAGCTTATGCCAGGCGCCGGAGAGGGTCATCATGCCGTTGATCATGCCGCCCCAGCTTGGTGCCAGGAGAATGATCGACATCACCATGCCCAGGGATTGTGCCCAGTCGGGCAGGGCGGTGTAGTGCAGGTGGTGCGGACCTGCCCAGATGTACAGGGTGATCAGCGCCCAGAAGTGGACGATGGACAGGCGATACGAATAGATCGGGCGCTCGGCCTGTTTCGGCACGAAGTAGTACATCATCCCGAGGAAGCCGGTGGTCAGGAAGAAGCCCACGGCGTTGTGCCCGTACCACCACTGGATCATCGCGTCGGTGGCGCCGGAGTAGGCCGAGTACGACTTGAACAGGCTGACCGGCAGCGACATGTGGTTGACGATGTGCAGCATCGCGGTGACCAGGATGAAGGCACCGTAGAACCAGTTGCCGACATAGATGTGCTTGGTCTTGCGCTTGACGATGGTGCCGAAGAACACCACGGCGTAGGTCACCCAGACGATGGCCAGCAAAATGGCGATCGGCCATTCCAGCTCGGCGTATTCCTTGGTGGTGGTGTAGCCCATGGGCAGGGTGATCAGCGCGCCGACGATGACCGCTTGCCAACCCCAGAAGGTGAAGGCCGCGAGGCTGTCGGAGATCAGTCGGGTCTGGCAGGTTCGCTGCACGACGTAGTAGGAGGTGGCGAACAGTGCACATCCACCGAAGGCGAAGATCACCAGGTTGGTGTGCAGGGGGCGCAGGCGTCCAAAGCTCGTCCACGGCAGGTCAAGGTTGAGTTGCGGCCAGACCAGTTGCGAGGCGATGAAGACACCGAGACCCATGCCAAGGATCCCCCAGACCACCGTCATGATGGCGAACTGGCGGACGACCTTATAGTTATAAGCAGTCGGACTGATTGCTGTGCTCATTTCCAAGGTTCCACGGTTTTTAGGTGTTTTTGTAGGTAGAAAATCGGCGCAAGTATCTACAGACAGTGTGGGTATTGCAACGCAAGGGGACCTGCCCCACAGCCTGCCAAAGCCTGTTCCAAGGCCTTTCCGAAACCTCTACCGCGCAAATTGTACACAATTATTATTTATTTATGTGCACCATTTTCAGCGTGGAATGCACGCTCGACAAAGCGCCGATCCGATACGAACCCAAGGGCGCGTTTTTCCTCGAAACGGCAGCGAAGCTGGCAATCACCAGCCTTTGCGCTGGCACGATGACATGAACCGGACCGACAGGGGTGCATGCGCGACATCGCTTCCAGCCACATGTGGCAACAAGCTTAGTCCCGTTCGGAGGGGCTGCAAGGAGGGGTGGGAAGGGGGTGCGACACTCTGTCGCAAGGGCAAAAAAACACCGCCGCATCTGTTCGGATGCGGCGGTGTCAGTCAATCCTCAGTTGGATCGAAGTCTTACTGTGCAGAAGTCTTGTCGCCTTCCTGCGAAAGGCTATAGACGTAGGCGGCCAGCAGGTGGACCTTGTCGTTGCCCTGGATGTCCTGCTGTGCAGGCATCTGGCCCTGGCGGCCGTAACGGATGGTCTGCTGCAGTTGGGCGAAGCTGGAACCGTAGATGAACGCCTGCGGATGGGTCAGGTTCGGTGCGCCCATGGCCGGGGTGCCCTGGCCTTCGGCGCCGTGGCAGGCCACGCAGTTGGCGGCGAAGATCTTCTCGCCGTTGGCCGCGTCGGCCTTGGTGCCTTCCGGCACGCTGCGGCCATCGAGCTTGGTCAGGACGAACGCGGCGACGTCGGCCACGCCTTGTTCGCCGATGACTTCCGACCAGGCCGGCATCACCCCGTGGCGACCGAGCATGATGCTGGTCTTGATGGTTTCCGGCTCGCCGCCCCAGCGCCAGTCCTTGTCGGTCAGGTTGGGGAAACCGTAGGAACCCTTGGCGTCGGAACCGTGGCACACCGAGCAGTTGGAGGCAAACAGGCGGCCACCCATCTTCAGTGCTTGCGGGTCCTTGGCCACTTCTTCCACCGGCATGGCGGCGAACTTGGCGAAGATCGGGCCGTACTTGGCGTCGGCACGTTCCATCTCTTTCTGCCACTCGTTGGCGCCGGTCCAGCCGTTTTCATAGCCGGGCAGGATGCCT
Source organism: Pseudomonas sp. FG98 (assembly GCF_057808595.1). Classification (NCBI taxonomy): domain Bacteria; kingdom Pseudomonadati; phylum Pseudomonadota; class Gammaproteobacteria; order Pseudomonadales; family Pseudomonadaceae; genus Pseudomonas; species Pseudomonas sp. FG98. The sequence goes on from NZ_JBMDIJ010000012.1 coordinate 77,528, forward strand.
TTCCAGTTGCCCAGGCCCGGGTAGAGCACCAGGTAGCCGGCGGCGAACACCAGGGTGCCGACGAACAGCCAGAACCACCAGCGTGGCAGCGGGTTGTCGTACTCCTCGATGCCATCGAAGGCGTGGCCCATGGTCTGGTCGGTGCTGCCGGGTGTCTCGCCCTTGCGGGTGGACAGCAGCAACCAGGTCAGGCCGATCAGGCTGCCGATGGTCAGTACGCTGATATACGTACTCCAGAAGGTGGTCATTGCCGATTACTCCTCATGGCGTTTTCTTGTTCGGCGTCGGGCAGGCGTTCGTCGGCGAAGGGCAGCAGGCTCGCTTCGGCGAACTCGCGGTCACGGCGGCGGTTGAACACCCACAGCGACAGGCCGATGAAGGCGATCGCCACCACCAGGGTGCCGAGGCCGCGCAGTTGGCCGATATCCAGGCTGAAATCCATGGCGCTTACCTCTTGTTCTTGATCGCGGTGCCGAGCACCTGCAGGTAGGCGACCAGGGCGTCCATTTCGGTCTTGCCCTTGACCGAGGCGACGGCACCGCTGATGTCGTCGTCGGTGTACGGCACGCCGAGGGTGCGCATGGCCTTGATCTTGGCTTCGGTGTGGCTGGTATCGACCTGCTGGGCGACCAGCCACGGGTACGACGGCATCTTCGACTCGGGCACGACGTTGCGCGGGTTGTACAGGTGCGCGCGGTGCCAGTCGTCGGAGTAGCGGCCGCCAACGCGGGCCAGGTCCGGACCGGTACGCTTGGAACCCCAGAGGAACGGGTGGTCCCAGACGCTTTCGCCGGCTACCGAGTAGTGGCCGTAGCGTTCGGTCTCGGCGCGGAACGGACGGATCATCTGCGAGTGGCAGCCGACGCAGCCTTCGCGGATGTAGATATCGCGGCCTTCCAGTTGCAGCGCGGTGTAGGGCTTCATGCCTTCGACCGGCTTGTTGGTGACGTCCTGGAAGAACAGCGGGACGATCTGGGTCAGGCCGCCGATGCTGACGGCGAAGACCATCAGCAGCACCAGCAGGAAGACGTTCTTTTCAATGGCTTCGTGTTTCATGTCCTAGTCCTCAGGCCAGCTGCGCGGTTGCGTCTGCGGTTGCCGGAGCCGGGGCACGCACGGTGCGCCAGGTGTTCCAGGCCATCAGCAGCATGCCGGTCAGGAAGATCGCACCACCGACGAAGCGCACGATGAAGCCTGGGTGGCTGGCCACCAGGGTTTCCACGAACGAGTAGGTCAGCGTGCCGTCGGCGTTGACCGCACGCCACATCAGGCCCTGGGCGATACCGTTGACCCACATCGAGGCGATGTAGAGCACGGTGCCGATGGTGGCGAGCCAGAAGTGCGCGTTGATCAGGCCGATGCTGTGCATCTGGGTCTTGCCGAAGACTTTCGGGATCATGTGGTACAGCGCGCCGATGGAGATCATCGCTACCCAGCCGAGCGCGCCGGCGTGTACGTGACCGATGGTCCAGTCGGTGTAGTGGGACAGGGCGTTGACGGTCTTGATCGCCATCATCGGACCTTCGAAGGTCGACATGCCGTAGAACGCCAGCGATACCACGAGGAAGCGCAGGATCGGGTCGGAACGCAGCTTATGCCAGGCCCCGGAGAGGGTCATCATGCCGTTGATCATGCCGCCCCAGCTGGGCGCCAGCAGCACCAGGGACATGATCATTCCGAGAGACTGGGCCCAGTCGGGCAGAGCGGTGTAGTGCAGGTGGTGCGGACCGGCCCAGATGTACAGGGTGATCAGCGCCCAGAAGTGCACGATGGACAGGCGATAGGAATAGACCGGACGTTCGGCCTGCTTGGGCACGAAGTAGTACATCATCCCCAGGAAGCCGGCGGTGAGGAAGAAGCCCACGGCGTTGTGGCCGTACCACCACTGCACCATGGCGTCGGTAGCGCCGCTGTACAGCGAGTAGGACTTGGTCAGGCTGACCGGCAGTTCCATGTTGTTGACGATGTGCAGGATCGCCACGGTGATGATGAAGGCACCGAAGAACCAGTTGCCGACGTAGATGTGCTTGGTGGTGCGCTTCATCAGCGTACCGAAGAACACCACGGCGTAGGCCACCCAGACGATGGTGATGAGGATGTCGATCGGCCACTCCAGCTCGGCGTATTCCTTGGAACTGGTGAAGCCCAGTGGCAAGGTGATCGCCGCCAGCAGGATCACCAGTTGCCAGCCCCAGAAGGTGAACGCCGCCAGCGCGGGCGCGAACAGTTGGGTCTGGCAGGTGCGCTGCACGGAGTAGTACGAACTGGCGAACAGCGCGCAACCACCGAAGGCGAAGATCACCGCGTTGGTATGCAGCGGGCGCAGGCGCCCGAAGCTGGTCCAGGGAAGGTCGAAGTTAAGGGACGGCCAGACGAGTTGCGCGGCGATGAAAACGCCGAGCCCCATCCCGACGATTCCCCATATCACCGTCATAATGGCGAATTGGCGGACCACCCTGTAGTTGTAGGCGGTACTGCTGGTTGTGTTCATGTATGGGTTCCCATCCACGGTTATAGGCAGGCTAAACAGCGAGGCAAGCATGATTAATGGGCAGATCGCCGGTATTGACGGGGATCAACTGGCCGACAAGGCGAACGTGCGGGGGTGGCTATGGAATGCCCCGCAAAATCAGGCGGATGGCGCTGTTCGCGGCTGCCTGATCCTGGCTCACGGGGCGGGTGCGCCGATGGACAGCGGGTTCATGCAGGACATGGCGCAAAGGCTTGCCGGGCAAGGGGTTGGCGTATTGCGCTTCGAGTTTCCGTACATGGCCGAGCGGCGGCTCACTGGTGGCAAAAGGCCGCCGAATCCGCAGGCCGTGCTGCTGGAGTGCTGGCGCGAGGTGTGGCAGGAGGTGCGACCATTGGTCGCTGGGCCGCTGGCCATCGGCGGCAAGTCGATGGGCGGGCGCATGGCCAGTCTGCTGGCTGATGAGTTGGGCGCGGACGGGCTGGTGTGCCTGGGCTATCCGTTCTATGCGGCGGGCAAACCGGAGAAACCGCGGGTGGCGCATCTGGCCGGGTTGCAGACGCCGACCTTGATCGTCCAGGGAACGCGGGATGCGCTGGGCAATCGGGAGACGGTGGAGGGTTATGAATTGTCGCCGGCGATCGAACTGTGCTGGCTGGAGGCGGGGGATCATGACCTCAAGCCGTTGAAGGCTTCAGGGTTCAGTCATGAAGATCATTTGCAGACGGCGGCGGAGCGGGTTGCCGCATTTCTGGGTTGATTCTTCTGGAGGCTATCAGGGCCTCATCGCCGGCAATGCCGGCTCCCACAAGGTTCCGAGGTGTACGCAATACCTGTGGGAGCCGGCGTTGCCGGCGATGAGGCCGGTAGCAACAGCATCAATCCCAAGGGATTGCTCAGTCGCGGTACTCGCACAGGTAAGCGGTATCCACCGCCACCTTCAGCTGGAACTTGGCATTGGCCGGGACATTGAACTGGCTGCCGGCAGAGAAGGTTTCCCAGTTGTCGCTGTCGGGCAGCTTGACGGTCAGGGCGCCGGAGACCACGTGCATGATTTCACGCTGGGCAGTGCCGAACTCGTATTCGCCCGGGGCCATGACGCCGATGGTGGCCGGACCCTCGGTACCGGTGAAGGCGATGGATTTGACCGTGCCGTCGAAGTACTCGTTGACTTTGAACATGGGCGACTCCTGAAAAAAGGGACCAAAAAGGCCGGCCAGTATGCCCAAGCCAGACGGCTCCGTCATCCGCTTTCAGGTGCCCTGCAACGGCAGTGTCAGGGGCAGCAGGCGCGCGGTATTGCGGGCATCTTCGAGGGCGCGGTGCTGCTGGCCATGAAACTGCAGGCCGGCCAGTTGCAGCGCACCATTGAGCCCCAGCGGCCGGCTCAGGTGACGGGCCTTGGCGAAGCGCTGCTTGAGGTTGAGGTGGGGCAGGCGGGCGAGCAGGCTGTCGATGTCATTGGCCTGCCATTCCTGGAGCAGTTGCTTGCGGTCGTAGTCGCCCCAGCTGGTCCAGCCCTCCAGGCGCGGCTGGTAGTTGCCCAGCCAGCGTTCGAACTGCCCCCAGACCTCGGCAAATGGCGCCGCACCATCGACGTTGGCCTGGGTGATGTGGGTCAACTGACGGCAGAACGGCGTCAGTTGCGGGCGCCGCCGCGGTTTGACGAAGCGCTGGAAATGATCCACCTCGCGCCCCTCGCGATTGACCAGGCTCGCGCCGATCTCGATGACTTCCATTTCCGTGATTGGCCAACCGCCGTCATCGGTGGTGGCTTCCAGGTCGATCACCAACCAATGGCCCATAACTGTTTCCCTGACAAGATGACGCTCAAGCGTAGCCAAGCACGGGCATTGCCGGTAGCCCATGGCATTTTGCCCCAGTGCGCGAAAATGGCGCATGCGCCGGGTTGTGCTACCCCGGGAAAACACCTAGCTTAGTCAGATTCAGGCCGGAAATCCTTGAGAGTGTTGCCCTTGATCCCAGCGCCAATACCACGGGTATTGCCTTCGTTGTTGTGCCTCGCCCTGGTCTGGCAGGCCGAGGCGGTCTTCGCTGTCGAAACCGTCGATATCAAGATCGGCGCGGCCCATTTCCCACCCTCCACCGTGCGTCCCGAGCAAGGCGCCGATACTGGCCTGCTGCCGCAACTGGCGCAAGCGCTGAACCAGGCCCAGGACCGTTTCCATTTCGTGTTGGTGCCCACCTCGATTCCGCGGCGTTTTCGCGATTTCGAGCAGGGGCGGGTGGACATGGCGATCTTCGAGAACCCGGACTGGGGCTGGCAGAACATTCCCCATGTCAGCGTCGACATGGGGCTGGAAGATGCCGAGGTGTTCGTCACCCATCGTACCGAGGGGCGCGACCAGCATTATTTCGATGATCTGAAGGGCAAGCGCCTGGCGCTGTTCAGCGGTTATCACTACGCCTTCGCCAACTTCAATCCCGATCCGCGCTACCTGGCCACTACCTACAACGCCACCCTGACCTATTCCCACGACAGCAACCTGCTGATGGTCCAGCGTGATCGCGCCGACATTGCCCTGGTCACCCGCTCGTACCTGAGCGATTACCAGGTGCGTAATCCGGACAGCGTCGGGGAGTTGCTCGCTTCGCAGCGCATCGATCAGGTCTACCACCATTACGCGCTGTTGCGCCCGCAGGCGAAGATCACTGGCGAGGAGTTCGCCGCATTGCTCGAGCAGTTGCGCAGCAGTGGCGAGTTATCGAGGATTTTCCAGCCCTACCAGATCCAGGTGATCGGCCCGCACGCGCATTGAGCGTCGAGGATCATCCCGGCTGGCATGGACTCAGTTGGGCAGACCGGCGCTGCGCGCGCTGGACACCTTGCGGCAATGCACCAGGGCATCGCGGATCATGAAGTTGACCAGGGTCGGCGAAACCCCGAGCTCCTTGGCGATGTCCTTTTGCGGCACACCGTGCAGGCGGTACATCTCGAAGGCATAGCGGGTGCGCGGTGGCAACTCGGTCAGGGCCTCGGCGATGTGCTCCAGGGTGGCGAAGTTGATATGCGCGGCCTCGGGCGAGGCGCCCTGGACCACCACGTTCAAACCTTCCTCTTCGCTGCCCGAGTACTTCATCTCCATCGCCTGCTTGCGGTAATGGTCAATGGCCAGGTTGCGCACGATCTGGAACAGGTAGCTCAACTGCGCCTTGAACGACGAGGTGATCTGTGGCGCGGAGTTGAGACGGAAGAAAGCGTCCTGTACGACGTCCTCGGCCCGTGAGCGGCAGCCGGTGATGCGGGCTGCGATCTTGACGAGAATGCCACGATTGTCGACGAACGCTTGGAGTAACGGTGAATCGCACTTACTTGTGGATAGTTGTTCCGCCATGGAAATCACCTTTTCTCTAAGTGGATAGCGAAAGGCCTTACAGGGTCCTACGCTGCGACGTGCGACAAACTAGTATTAATGATAATTATTGTCAAATGCGAAAGTTGCTGATCGACCCTGCGATTTGGATCTAAGTCCGAGGCTGTGACGTGGCGCATGAATCGGCCGCGGCGGACAGGGCCGCCATAGAGGCTTCGGCACTTTTTGGGCAGGGGGCAGGCTTTCCTTATCGCACAGGCAAATGACGAATCGAGGTCTGCCGAGCGGGCAAAAAAAGACCGCCACGATGGGCGGTCAAGAAACCCGGAGCGCGGGCTGAATTCGCTCCGGGGGGGGGAGGGGGGTCAGCGTTTGCCGAGGATCTTGCCGAGCATTTCCGGACGCGGAGCGCCTTGCTGCTGTTGCAGGCGCTGCTGATCGTCGAGGTAGAAGATCGCCGGGGTGGCGGAAAGGCCCAGCTCTTCCATCAGTGCCTGGTTGGCGTCGAGCTTGGCCTGGATATCGGCGGGCACTTTGTCCAGCGCCTTGAGCTTGCTCGCCTTGCCGGCCTTCTCATGATCGAGCAGGGCCTGTTGCGGATCCTTGGCGGCGAGCAGGGCGGCGGACTTGCCCGGGCTGTCCGCGCGGATGATGCCGACCATGATATGGCGCAACTGCACCTTGCCGGACTCGACCCAGGGCCGCGCCTGTTCCCAGAACATATTGCAGTACGGGCAATTAGGGTCGCTGAACAGGTAGACGATGCGCGGCGCATTGGCCTTGCCGTCGGCGATCCAGGCCGACTTCTCCATTTTCGCCCAGACCTCCTTGGCCATGGGTGCATAGACCAGTTGCTCCAGCGGTTGCTCGCTGAGGTCGCGGCCCTGTTCATCGAACAGACTGCCGACCAGCACATGCTTGCCGTCCGGCGTCAGGTACAGGGCCACCCCGCGGTTCTGGAACTGTGCGGCATAGCCTTTCAGGCCGTTGGGGGCGTCGAAGCTGCCGACCACCTTGGCGCCCTTGGCTTCGATCTGGCGGACGGCGGCAGGCAGCTCGTCGGCGACGATCAGCGGGCTGGCGACCAGGCCAGCGACCAGGCCCAGGTAAAGAGGGATCCTCATGGTGCATTCCTTGTTGCGGGAGTGGGGGCGCGGCGCAGGTCCTCGTCGAGGGACTGCAGCGCGTGATGCAGGCTGGCGCGGGACAGCTCGCCCAGATGGCTGCCGACCAGGCGCCCGTCGGCGTCGTAGAACAGGGTGGTGGGCAGGGCCATGGAACCGACCTGGGTCGCCAACTGACCGCCAGCGTCGAACAGCACATGGGACAGGTTGAGGCCGGTGGTGGCGAGGAAGTTGGTGACGATCTGCGGCGTCTCGCCCTGGTTGACGAACAGGAAGGTGACGTCCGGATAGTCGTGCTGGGCCTGTTGCAGCACCGGCATCTCACGCCGGCAGGGTGGGCACCAGGTAGCCCAGAGGTTGATCACCAGCGGCTTGCCGCGATGGCTGTCGAGCGCGACTGCCTGGCCGCGGGCGTCCATCAGGCTCAGTTGCGGCAACCGAGTGCCTTGCTCGTAGAGGTGGCTGGCCCAACTGGTCAGGATCCAGAACAGCGCACCGCTGGCCAGGCCCCAGCCCAATGGCCGGCGCCGCCCCGGCTTGCGCCAGGCGGTCCACAGTGCCCCCAGCAGCACGGTTGCCAGGCCGACCCAGGGCAGGAAACCGCCGTCGCGGATATCGACGATCTGCACCAGGTCGTCGCGGTACAGCGGCCAGTAGGCAATGACGAAACCGAGGCGCGCGCAGAGCAGGCCAACGATGAACAGGTTGAACAGCGAGGATTCGGGATTGTCGCCACCACGCTTGGCCACTCGCCAGCCGACCAGGGTCGCGAGGCCCAGGGCCAGGAGCAGCAGCAGGTGGTCGAGGGCCAGGGCGATCGGGCCGAGGTTCACCGTCAGCATCAGCCTTCGCTCCGAATGGCATTCCAGTGTTGCAGGAAGGTGGTTGCGTCCACCTCGCCGACCAGGCGGCGAGCGCGGCGTTCTTCGCCGTCAGGACCAATCCACAGCATGCTTGGCGGGCCCGGCACCTGGTAGCGCTTGAGCAGTTCGCGGGCGGGGGCGGCGTCGGCGGTCACGTCCAGGCGGACCAGACGCACGCCGTCGAGCGCGGCAAGTACATCGGCGCGGGCGAACACCTGCTTTTCCATGACCTTGCACGACACGCACCAGTCCGCATAGTAGTCGAGGAACACCCATTGGCCCTGGCTGCGCGCGGCATCCAGTTCGGCTTGCAGCGCTTGCGGGGTACTGACCGTGGTGAAGGCGTCTTCATGGGCGGGCGCCTGGGACCCGCCGCCGCTGAAGGGCGCAAGCGGGCGCCACGGATCGCTGCCGCCACCGGCCGCGCCGACCAGGGCCAGCACACCCCACAGACCGCCGATCAACAACAGCGGCTGCATGGCGCGGAAGCGCTTCAGGGGCGGCCAGGCGCTCCATGCCAGGGCCAGCAGCCATGCCCCGGCCAGGGCCAGCCACAGGCTTGGCGCCAGCACCACGCGCAGGGTGTACAGGGCCATGCCGAGGAAGACGAAACCGAACAGACCCTTGACCAGGTTCATCCAGGTGCCGGGGCGCGGCAGGTAGCGGTTGCCCACGGTGACCAGCAGCAACAGCGGCAGGCCCATGCCCAGGCCGAGGCTGAACAGCACCAGGCCGCCATGCACGGCATTGCCGCTCTGGGCGATATAGAGCAGGGCGCCGGCCAGCGGCGCGGTCATGCACGGGCCCATCAGCAGGCCGGACAAGGCACCGAGCAGCGCCGCGCCCGCCAGGTTACCGCCGCGGGTCTTGCTGCCGGCGCGTTCCAGGCGGTCGCGCAGGAACACCGGCAATTGCAGCTCGAAGGCGCCGAACATGGGCAGCGCCAGCAGTACGAACAGCGCCGCCAGGCTGCCCAGCAACCATGGCTGCTGCAGCCAGGCCTGAAGATTGGCACCGAGCAGCGCGGCGATCACCCCGAGTGCGGCATACACCAGCGCCATGCTCAGTACATAGGCGCCGGCCAGCACCCAGCCGCGGCGGCTGCTGACGTTGTTGCCCATCACCAGTCCGGCGAGGATCGGCAGCATCGGCAGCGAGCACGGGGTAAAGGCCAGCAGCAGGCCAAGGCCGAAGAACACCAGCAGGCCCCAGGCCAGTTGGCCCTGTTGCAGGGTACCCGCCAGGGCCTGGTCGTCGGCCTGGGTTGCAGCGGACGGCGCCCCGCCCAGATCGACCACCGACGTCTGTGGCGGGTAGCACAACCCGGCGTCGGCGCAGCCTTGCCAGCCCATGCGCAGGGTGCCTGTGGCCGAAGCCGGAAGGATCAGTTCGAGTTGCTGGCGGTATACCGGCTGGTCACCGAAGAATTCGTCGTGATGGTCGACCGCCGGCGGCAGTTGCGGGATCTGTTGCGGTGTCAGGCCATCGAATTTCAGGCGCTTCTGGTAGAGGTAGTAGCCCTCGGTGATCGCCCAATGCAGACGGGTTTCGCCGGAGGGCAGGCGTTCGCTGGTGAAGACGAACGCCTTGTCCACCGGCAGGAAGTCGTTTTGGGCGAAGGGATTGGCGAAGTTCTGCGCCAGGCTCAGGGAACTGAACAGGCAGAGAAATGCCAGGATCAATGCACGCATGTCGAAGCCTTGGGATTTCATGAGCGGCCAAGGCTGCCGCCGCTGGATTAACCCAGGGTTAAGCCGTCGGCCGGCAGGCGACGCGGTCTGCGGGGCAGGGCATAATCCCCGGTTAATCCTGCACTGGCCCAATGCAGGTTTTCCTCGTCAATGACCGAATCCAGCCCATGCATGTACTGCTCTGTGAAGACGACGACCTGATCGCCAGCGGCATCATAGCCGGCCTGAGCGCCCAGGCCCTGAACGTGGACCGCGTGGCCAACGCCAGCGCGGCACGGGCCATGCTCCAGGCCGCGCATTTCGATGTGATGGTGCTCGACCTCGGGCTGCCCGACGAAGATGGTCTCAAGTTGCTCCAGCGCCTGCGCCAGCAAGGCCATAGCCTGCCGGTGCTGATCCTCACCGCTCGCGACGCGGTAACCGACCGGGTCGACGGCCTGCAGGCCGGCGCCGACGATTACCTGCTCAAACCCTTCGACCTGCGCGAACTGGCCGCGCGCCTGCACACCCTGGTGCGGCGCAGTGCCGGGCGCTGCGTCAACATCATCGAGCATGGCCCGCTGAGCTTCGATCCGAGCAACTGCGAAGTCAGTCTGGGCGGGCAGCCGGTGGACCTGTCGCGGCGCGAGCAGGCGCTGCTCCAGGCCCTGCTCAACAACCCCGGCCGGGTGCTCTCCAGCGAGCAGCTCAAGGACAGCGTCTACGGCTTCAGCGACGAAGTCGAAAGCAACGCCCTCAACGTGCATATCCATCACCTGCGGCGCAAGCTCGGCAACGGCATCGTCGAGACCGTCCGCGGCCTGGGCTATCGCCTCGGTCCGGCGCAGTCGTCCGCTGAGGCCCGGTCGTGAGCCTGCGTCTGCGTCTGAGCCTGATCCTCGGCACGGCCTTCGTGCTGATCTGGGCCCTGGCCGCTGCCTGGATGCTGCGCGACCTGCGCCAGCAGATGATGTTTTCCCTGGACCAGCGCCTGGTGGCGTCGGCGCGGATGGTCGCCGGCCTGATCGACCAGTTGCCGCAGCCGCTGACCAGCCAGGGCGAAGGGACCCGCCTGAGCGCCGACCAACTGAGCGTGCCTGACGGCATGGCCTGCCAGGTCACCTCCCTGCGCGGCGAGATCCTCGCGCGTAGCCATCAGCACGCCGACCAGCATCTGGAAGATGGCCAGGGCGGCTTCCACGACCAGATGATCGACGGCGCCCGCTGGCGCACCTTTACCTTCGCCCACGGCGATATCCGCATCACCACCGCCGACCGCCATCTGGAGCGCGAGGCGCTCAATCGCTCGATCCTGCTGGCTGCGTCGGCTCCGGTGCTGGTGGCCTTGCTCGGCAGTCTCGGTCTGCTGTGGATCGGCATCGGCAAGGGCCTGGCGCCGCTGAACTGGATGCGTGAGGCCCTGCGCCGGCGCAGCCCGGACTCGGTGGAGCCGTTGCAGATCAAGACCGTGCCCAGCGAGCTGCAACCGCTGCTGGATACCCAGAACCAGCTGTTCCTGCGTATTGGCCAGACCATCGAACGCGAGCGACGCCTGACCGGCGATGCCGCCCACGAACTGCGCAGCCCGCTGACCGCGATCAAGACCCACCTGCAGGTGGCGCGAATGACCGATGGCCTGGTGCGTGAACAGGCACTGGCCCATGCCGAGGAGGGCGCCGATCGCCTGCATCGGACCCTGGAGCAGTTGTTGTTGCTGGCGCGGGTCGAGGGCAGCCTGTCGTTCGACGACGGTGTGCAGTGCAGCGCCGACCAGGTGGCGCGGCAGGCGATCCAGGACACCGGCGACAACCGTCGCATTGTCCTCAATGCTCCGCCTCCGGCAGCCAGGGCGCTGCTGGACATGCCCGGTGCGCTGGCGGTCGCGGCCTTGCGCAACCTGCTGGACAACGCCTTGCGTCACAGCAGTGGCGAGGCGCCGGTGGAGCTGGAAGTGCAGGTGGAGGGCGAGGCGGTCGGCTTCCTGGTCCGCGACCATGGCCCGGGCATTCCCGAGCAGGACCTGCAGCACCTGACCCAGCGCTTCTGGCGCAATGGCCACAGCGAAGGCAGCGGGCTGGGGTTGGCGATCGTCCAGGCGATCGTCCAGCGCTGCGCCTGTTCGCTGAATTTCGACAGCCGCAGCGATGGCTTGCGGGTGTTGTTGCGGATGCCGTTGAAGGCCTCTGCCTGAGCAAGTGATCCAGTGGAATTGGCCCTTGTGGGAGCTGGCTTGCCAGCGATAGCGATGGTGAATTCACCGCAGCAATCGCTGGCAAGCCAGCTCCCACAGGGTTTTGTGATGCCACCTCTATTCGATTCTCCTGCCTAAATTTTTCAGCCAACCCAACGTTCTAGCTTGGACATAAGCAGTTTCCATGGCTGACACGGGTGGGGAATGACGATATCGCGGCGAGGGTTCCTGGCAGGTCTGGCGGTGACGGGTGCGGCAGTGCCGGCGGTGTATTACGCCCATCAGAAGCTGACCCACGACCCTGAGGACGACATCGTTACCCCCGGCGAAGCCAGCGTCGAACTGGCCGATATCGCCGGCCAGCAACTGGGCAACCAGCTGCGTGGCGTCTGGGATATCCGCTTCACTGGCGCCGACGGCGGCCTGCCGGACCTGCCTCGCGATGGTGTGTTGCTCTACCTCGATATCGCCGCCAAGGGCCGTGGCCTGCGTGGTGTGCTGGGTACCCCGGACAACCTCGAACAACCCGGCCCGGCGGCCTACCGCGTGCTTGGCGACCTGGTTGGCGCCTCCACCGCCGAGGTGCGCTGGCGCCTGCTGAGCAACCAGGGCGGACCGGGCTTCGAATGCATCGCCACCCTCGACGAAGTCTGGGGCGAGTTCGGCAATGCCGGCAGCGGCACCCTTAGCGGGCGCATGCAGCGCCTCGATCGTTCCATGGCCCTGCCGTTGCAGGACAGCCATTTCGTCGCGGTCAAGCGCACGTTCCCCGAGGCCCGTGAACGCATAGCCTATACCCCGGAAATGCACGCCTGGCTGATCAGCGCCGAGCACCGTCTGTTCCACCAGCTCTGGCATGCGACCCGGGACAAATGGCACCGCCTTTCCGCAGAGCGCCATGGCGCCTTGCGCGGGCTTGGCTGGCAGCCAGGGCCGCGGGACAAGGAGCGCGATGCCCGAGGGCCGAAGAAGCACCGCAATGGCTCGGGCGTGGACTTCCTGTTCATGCACCGGCATATGCTCAACGCCGCCCGCAAGATCCAGCCGCTCAAGTCCTGGGCGCATTTCCCCCTGCCGCAGCCGAACGTGGAATACGACCGCCACGGTTTCGCCCGCTACTTCGACAACCACGACGGCTACAGCGTGCCGCCGACCTGGTGGGCTCCGGGTGACAGCGATTACACCCAGTGGGTCGCGGCGATCAAGGCGCAGGAGACCTTCTGCTCCAACTTCCAGGTGTGGGAATCCCAGTACCAGGATCCGCATTACCTGTCGAAGATGACCCTCGGCGAGTTGGGTTCGGAACTGGAGATGAACCTGCACGACTGGTTGCACATGTGCTGGGCCTCGGTGCCGCGTGACCCGTCCAATGGCGCGCCGGTGCCTTTCGCCCGCGATCCCTCGGACTTCGCCGCTCGCTGGTACGAGCCGGAAAACGACTTTCTCGGCGACCCGTTCTCGTCCCATGTGAACCCGGTGTTCTGGGGCTTCCATGGCTGGATCGACGATCGCATCGACGACTGGTACCGCGCCCACGAACGGCACAATCCCGGGCAGGTGACGCGCTTGCAGGTCAATGGCGTGGACTGGTTCGCCCCGGGGCGCTGGAACGAGGTGGAAGATCCCTGGCTGGGACCGGACACCCATGGTTGCAGCACCACGCCGGGGATGTTCCCGGGCAAGTCGGTGGAGATGGATATCGAGACCATGAAGCTGGCCTTGCGCATCGTCTTTACCAAGGACGATCTGCTGGAACCGCTGTTCAAGCGGGTGCCGCAGCGGCCGTGGTATGCGCGGCATCTATCGATGAAAGGGATTGTCTGAGGGCCTCATCGTCGGCAAGCGGATCGCCGCCCGGCCGACTCCCACAGGGTTTTGGGCCAGCCACCGTATCCGTGATCGACGCGGTCCCTGTGGGAGCTGGCTTGCCAGCGATGAGCATGGGTATCTACACATCTCTATCAGGTACAACACGGACCTTGTGGGAGCGGCTGTTAGCCGCGATTGGCCGCAAAGCCGTCGTAAAACCTAAGTCCCAGATCTGCCTGACACACCGAGGGCACCGGTTTTATGGCCGCTTCGCGCCCAATCGCGGCTAACAGCCGCTCCCACAGGGGGTGGCGTGTTGCGCTTGGTTGAGATGTGTAGATGCCCATGCAGCGATGAGGCCAGGAGCCTCACCGGGAAACCACCTGCCAGCCACCACCCAACGCCTTGTACAACGCCACGCTACCCTGCACCCGCGCCAGCCTTAGCTGCACCTGCTGATCCTGCGCCTGGTACAGGGTGCGCTGGGTCTCCAGCACGGTGAGCAAGGTTTCCGCCCCGGCCCGATAGCGACTTTCCGCCAGCTCGAATGCCGTGCGCGCCTGGCGCACTTCCTCGTCCTGCCACTGACGTTGGCGGTCCACGCCACCGATCCCGTTCAGTGCCTTTTCCACATCACCGAACGCCGCCACGATGCTGCCGCGATACAGCTCCAGCAACTCCTCCTGCTCGGCGCTGGCCTTGTCGCGCTCGGCCTTGAGCCGGCCATTGTTGAAGATCGGCGCCGCCAGCCCGGCGGTCAGGCTGTAGTAGGGGCTGCGCAGTATCTGGTCGAATATCTGGGCGCCAGAACCAAAGGTGGTACCCAGGGTCAGGCTCGGCAGCATCGCGGCCCGCGCCACCTGAACATTGGCCTGCGCCGCGGCCATGCGCGCTTCGGCGGCGGCGATATCCGGCCGTCTGCCGAGCAGGTCGCTGGGCACGCCGGTACCGATCTCCGGCCAATGAATGGATTCGAAGTGTTCACCACTGGCCGGCAATTGCTGCACCGGTTCGCCGAGCAAGGTCGCCAGGGTAATGCGGGTGTCCTGCAACTGCTGCTCCAGCAACGGCACCTGGCGCTCCTGCGCCGCCACCAGGCTGCGCTGCTGGGCTAGCTCCAGGGCGGTGGCCGAGCCGGCGTCATGTCGGGTCTGGACCAGCTTGAGGACATCCCGGGCGTTGGTCAGGTTGAGCCGGGCAATCTCCAGTTGTTCGACCAGGGCCAGGCTTTGCAGGTAGCTGCTGGCGACGCCACTGAACAGGGTCAGTTCCACTGTCTGGCGATCGAAGCGGCTGGCGTCGAGGCTGTGCAGGGCACTGTCGCGGGCGGCGGCCTTGCCGCCCCAGAAGTCCACCTCGTAGCTGGCGCTGAGGGCAGAACCGTAGGAGGTGTAGGTGCGTTCGCTGCTGCTGGCATCGATGCCGTTGTAGCCATTGCCGTGCAACAGGCGCTGGCGGCTGGCGTCGAGGCCGAACTTCACTTCCGGCAGCAGGGGCGCGCCGGCGATCACCGCGCTGGCCTGGGCCTGGCGGACCCGGGCCATGGCTGCGGCCAGGTCGAAACTGTTGTTCCGCGCCTGTTCGATCAAGAGGTCCAGTTGTGGGCTGGCGAAGGCCTGCCACCACGGACCGTCGGCGATCGCCGCCGGGGAGGCTGGCTGGCCTTGCCATTGCGCCGGAGCGGCGGGCAGGGTGCTCTCGGGAGTCTGGCTGGCGCAGGCAGCGAGCAGCACGCAAAGGGACAGAAGGCTGAGACGGCTGGAGTTCATCGCTTATTCGCTTGTCAGGGCTTTGACCGGATCGAGCCGGGCTGCTTTGCGGGCCGGCATGAAGCCGAACACCACGCCGGTCATCACGGCGCAGGTAAAGGCGCCGAGCACGGCACCGAGAGAGAAGGCCACGGCGATATCGGCGAGCATCAGTCCGCCACCGATCAGCGCGGCGAGGATGATTCCGGTCACCCCGCCGACCATCGACAGCAGCACCGCCTCGGTGAGGAACTGGCGCAGGATGTCGCGCTGGCGTGCGCCGGTGGCCATGCGGATACCGATCTCGCGGGTGCGTTCGCGGACCGTCATCAGCATGATGTTCATCACCCCGATACCGCCCACCAGCAGGGAAATCGCCGCGATCGCCCCGAGCATCAGCGACAGGGTGTTCTGCGTGCGGGCTTCGGCCTGGATCAATGCGGCGAAGTTGGTCAGTTCGTAGTCCTGCTTGCCGTGGTGCAGCTTGCGCATCAGGTGGTCGATGGCGACTTCGGTTTCCTTGACCCGGGTCGAGTCGACGGCGGCGATGGTCACGTATTCCGGATCGAGGCTGCCGAACAGGCGCACCGACGCTGCGGAGTAGGGCACGACGATGCGCCCGTCGCTATCGCTGTCGCCGGAGCTGGCGCCCTTGGCGACGAGGATACCGAGGACCTGAAAGGGCACGTTGCCGATCAGGATGTATTCACCGATGGGGTTGCGTTCGGCGAACAGCTTTTCCTTGACCTTCGGTCCGATCACCGCCACGGCGGCAGCGTTGCGTTCGTCGGCTTCGGTGAAGAAACTGCCCTCGACCACCGGCCAGTTGAAGATCGCCGGGAATTCGGTGTTGTTGCCGCCGACGTAGAACTTGTGGCTGGCATTGCCGTAGCGCACGGTCAGTTCGCTGCCGATCACCGGCATGATCTTTTTCACCTGGGGCAGCCCGGAGAGGGCTTCGACATCGTCGAGGGTGACCCGCCCTGGCGGCTCGTGAAGGCTGGCTGACTTGGCGTTGAGGTAAAGGATGTTCGAGCCGAACGCGGCCATCTGCGCCACTACCTGGCGCTTGCTGCCTTCGCCGACGGCGAGCATGACCACCACCGAGGCGACCCCGATGACAATGCCGAGCAGGGTCAGGGCGGTGCGGAAGCGGTTGATCCACATGACCCGCCAGGCCGCTTGCAGGGCTTCGAGCAACTCGCCTTTCCAGGCGCCGGTCTGGGTTGCGCCGCGGTCCAGGTGCTGGCGCAGTTCTTCGGCCCGGGGGCCGGCCTTGGCGGGTTGGCGCTCTTGCTGCTGGTTGATCGAGTCGCTGATTACCAGGCCGTCGCGGATCTCGATGACCCGCTGGGCGCGGGCGGCGACTTCGCGGTCGTGGGTGATGAGGATGATCACATGGCCCTGGCTGGCCAGTTCGTCGAGCAGCGCCATGACCTCGGCACCGCTCTGGCTGTCGAGGGCGCCGGTGGGTTCGTCGGCGAGGATGATATGGCCGCCGTTCATCAGCGCCCGGGCAATCGAAACCCGCTGCTGCTGACCGCCGGAGAGCTGGTGCGGGCGGTTGCCGGTGCGTCCAGCCAGGCCCAGGCGCTCCAGCAGGGCAGCGGCGCGGGCATGGCGCTCATCGGCCGGGGTGCCGGCGTAGATGGCGGGCATCTCGACGTTTTCCTGGGCCGAGCCGGAGGCGATCAAGTGATAGCCCTGGAACACGAAACCGAAGGCTTCGCGGCGCAGCCAGGCGAGCTCGTCGCTGTCCAGTTCGGCGACATCCTTGCCGGCGAACAGGTACTGGCCGCTGGTGGGACGGTCGAGGCAGCCGAGGATATTCATCAACGTCGACTTGCCGGAGCCCGAGGCACCGACGATGGCGACGAACTCGCCCGGGTGGATGGCCAGGTCGACGCCGCGCACCACTTCGACTTTCGGCGTGTCGATGCCGCCGTAGGATTTGCGGATATCGCGCAGTTCGATCAGCGGTGTGCTCATTCAACCTCCGCTGGCGACGGGGGCGCCGATCAGCAGGTGCTCGCCTTCGGCCAGGCCGTCGAGGATCTGTACCCGCAGGCGGTCGCTGATGCCGGTGCGGACGTGGCGCACCTGCACCTTGCCGTCGCGATCGACCACCTGGGCCAGGCGTTGGTCGGCCTTGCCGCCGTCCTCTTCGAGGGCGGCCAGCGGTGCGGTCAGCACGTCGCTGGCCTGGCTGGCGACGAAGAATACCTGGGCGGTCATTTCCGCCATCAGGCTGTTGTCCGGGTTATCCACATCCAGCAGCACGGTGTAGAGCACCACCTTGCCGCCGCTGCTGCTACCGCCGCTGGACGAGCCGCCGCTGCTCTGCATCGAAGGGTCGAGGGGCTTGGGCGGGATCGGCAGGATCTGCCGCACCGTGCTGACCCAGCGGCGCTTGCCGCCGGCCAGGGTGGTGAAGTAGGCCTGCATGCCCGGCTTGACGTGACCGATGTCGGCTTCCGAGACCTGGGCCCAGACGGTCATCGGCGACAGCCTGGCAATGCGCAGGATCAGCGGCGTCTGCTGCTGGGCGTTGAGGGTCTGGCCTTCGCGGGCATCCACCGCGACCACGGTGCCGGACATCGGTGCGTAGATCCGCGTGTAGCCCAGCTCGGCTTCGTCGCTGCGCAGGCTGGCCTGGGCCTGGAGGATCTGCGCGCGGTACATGTCGATCCGCGCCTGGGTCACCTTGAGCTGGGCCTGGGCGGTCTGCACGTCTTCCTCGCGGGTGGCGCCGCCGGCGGCCAGGCTCTGCTGGCGCTTGTACTGTTGCTCGGCGAGCTTGTACTGGGCCTGCTGTTCGGCCAGTTGCGCCTTGAGGTTGTCGATGGAATAGCGGCCGGCATCGAGCTTGGCCTGCTGGGTCGAAGGATCGATTTCCACCAGCAGTTGACCTTCCTTGACCTGGTCGCCGGGTTCGACATGCAGCTTGCGGATCTGCCCGGAAGCCTGGGCGCCGACATCCACATAGCGGCGCGGTTGCAGGGTGCCGAGGGCGGTCACGCTGCTTTCGATATTGCCGCGGGTGACCGCGACCGTGCTCTGCGGGTCATGGCCCGGCAGGGTTTTCCAGGCCACCAGGGCGCCGAGGCTGGCCAGGCCGAGGGCGCAGAGCAGCAGGCGGCGTTTGAAAGTCGGACGTCTCATGCGGGGTTCCAGCCAATGGGTTCGGCCCGTGCCGCGCGTGGGCGGTACGGGAGACTCCCAGATAAACGAAGGGCTTGCGCCCCGATTTACCCGCAGACGATGGGAGCCGTGGCGGGCGAGGGCGGGCAATACTAGGCTGAAAGGGGTAAGTGCATGTGAGAACCATTTACTGTTGGCCGATATAATCGTCTGTTTCGGAGCAACCAGCGAATCGGCTACTTCAACAATATATTGACGCTTCCTTGATTTCCGCCGGTTTCCCGTCAACTATCAATGAAAGCACCCACGGAACGCCGCTTCGCGCGGTACGTCGACCAAGGATTGTTCCCTTTAACCACTGCCCTTGGTCAACGACGATGCCCGACAAATCCCTGCGAATCCTCCTCGCCGACGCGCATCCGATGCAGCTATTGCAACTGGAGAAAATGCTCAACGGCATGGGCTACTTCCGCATCGCTCCGGTGCAGTCCTTCGACGATCTCCAGCATCTGGTGCAGAACGCCTTGCTGCCCTTCAACCTGCTGATCGGCAATATCGACCTGGCCAGCCATGCGGGCGTGGACCTGGAGCGCTTCTGCCGGGTCAATGTGCAGATCCAGCACGCGCTGTTGTACGAGTCGCAACACCTGAAGATACCGGTGCCGCCGCCGGGACAGCGCCAGGCGGTGAGCATCAGCCTGCCCAAGGTGCCCGATGACGAAACCCTGCAGGCGTTCATGGCGTTGGTGGATACACCGCGGGTGATCGGCCAGTTGCCCCGGCCAACCGGCAAGCCGGGCGTGCGCGGGCCGGCGAAGCGCTGGCAGAACATGGGCCAGACGGTGTTCTCCCGTCCCTCCTGAGGCGCCTGCTTCCCGGCGCATTTTTGATATGCTCTGCCCCTCGTTGCGGCCCGCCTGGTGCGCGGCCCCGTTCATTCCTGCGGAAATCCCTATGACTGCCAACGACTCGACGCGGCTTTCGCGCGGCGACCACAAGACCCTTGGCCTGGCGGCCCTGGGCGGTGCGCTGGAGATCTACGATTTCATCATCTTCGTGTTTTTTGCCCTGACCCTGAGTCAGTTGTTCTTCCCGCCGGAAATGCCCGAGTGGCTGCGTCTGCTGCAGAGCTTCGGGATCTTCGTCACCGGCTACCTGGCACGGCCGTTGGGCGGCATCCTCATGGCCCATTTCGCCGATCATCTGGGGCGCAAGAAGGTGTTCAGCCTGAGCATCCTGATGATGGCCTTGCCCTGTCTGCTGATCGGTGTAATGCCGACCTATGCCGAGATCGGTTATGCGGCGCCGCTGATCCTGCTGGCGCTGCGCATTCTGCAGGGGGCTGCGGTGGGCGGCGAGGTGCCGAGTGCCTGGACCTTCGTCGCCGAGCATGCACCGGTCGGGCGACGCGGCTATGCCTTGGGCTTTCTCCAGGCCGGGCTGACCTTCGGTTACCTGCTCGGCGCCCTGACCGCCACCCTGCTGGCGCAGCTCTTTACTCCCCAGGAAATCCTCGATCACGCCTGGCGCTATCCGTTCCTGCTTGGCGGCGTGTTCGGGGTGATCGGAGTGTGGCTACGGCGCTGGCTCAGCGAAACCCCGATCTTTCTTGCCCTGGAGCGCCAGCGCAACGACAAGCCGGTGGAGTTCCCCTTGCGTGCAGTCTTGCGCGAGCATCGCCGGGCTCTGGTGCCGGCGGCATTGCTGACCTGCGTGCTGACCTCGGCCGTGGTGGTGCTGGTGGTGATCACCCCGACCGTGATGCAGCAACGTTTCGGCATGACTGCCGGGCACACCTTCGCCTTGAGCAGCATCGGCATCGTCTTCCTTAATATCGGCTGCGTGCTGGCCGGGATGCTGGTGGACCGCATCGGGGCCTGGCGTGCGTTGGTCCTGTATTCGCTTTTGCTTCCGCTGGGGATTGGTGCGCTGTACGGCAGCCTGGTCGCCGGCTGGGACACTGTCGGCACGGCTTACGCCCTGGCCGGCCTGGCGTGCGGTGTGGTGGGGGTGGTGCCGTCGGTGATGGTCGGGCTGTTTCCGGCGCGGATCCGGGTGTCGGGGATTTCCTTTACCTACAACGTCGCCTATGCGCTGTGGGCGAGTACCACACCATTGCTGCTGATCGCGCTGATGCCCTGGAGTCCGTGGGTGTGCGTGGGGTTCTGTGCAGTGATGGGGCTGGTTGGTGTGCTGACGGCCCTGTATTTCAGTGGGCGTGAGCAGTTGAGTGCGGAAGAGGATCTGGCGTTGGCCAATAGCTGAGCCCGATGCAATGAAAAGCCCCTCTCACCTTGCGGTGGAGGGGCTTTTTCGTGGCCGGTGACTTACATGTTCGGGTAGGTCGGTCCGCCCGCACCTTCAGGGGTAACCCAGGTGATGTTCTGCGATGGATCCTTGATGTCGCAGGTCTTGCAGTGCACGCAGTTCTGCGCGTTGATCTGGAAGCGCTTGCTGCCGTCTTCCTGGGCGATCACCTCGTATACGCCAGCCGGGCAGTAGCGCTGCGCCGGTTCGTCGTACAGCGGCAGGTTGGTGCCGATCGGGATGCCGGCGTCGGCCAGCTTGAGGTGGCAGGGCTGCTCTTCTTCATGGTTGGTGCTGGAGAGGAACACCGAGCTCAGTTTGTCGAAGCTGAGCTTGCCGTCCGGTTTCGGGTAGTCGATCTTTTTCGAGTCGGCGGCCAGCTTGAGGCAGGCGTAGTCCGGCTTTGTGTCGTGCAGGGTGAACGGCAGCTTGCCGCCGAACCAGTTCTGGTCGACGTAGTTGAACGCGCCGCCGAGCAGTGGGCCGAACTTGTGCAGGGCCGGGCCGAAGTTGCGGCTGGCGAACAGTTCTTCGTACAGCCAGCTGGCCTTGAAGGCGTCGACGTAGGTATTGAGTGCGTCGCCACCCTCGCTACCGGCGATCAGCGCGTCGGCCACGGCGTCGGCGGCGAGCATGCCGGACTTCATCGCGGTGTGGCTGCCCTTGATCTTGGAGAAGTTCAGGGTGCCGAGGTCGCAGCCGATCAGGGCGCCGCCGTTGAAGACCATCTTCGGCAGCGAGTTCAGGCCGCCCTTGCAGATGGCTCGGGCGCCGTAGCTGATGCGCTTGCCGCCTTCGAGGTACTGCTTCATCACCGGGTGGTGCTTGAGGCGCTGGAATTCGTCGAATGGCGAGAGGAACGGGTTGCTGTAGGACAGGTCGACGATCAGGCCGACCACCACCTGGTTGTTTTCCAGGTGATAGAGGAAGGAACCACCGGTGTTTTCCTTGCTGGTCACGTCCAGCGGCCAGCCGGCGGTGTGCACCACCAGGCCTTGCTCGTGCTTGGCCGGGTCGATTTCCCAGATTTCCTTGAGGCCGATGCCGTAGTGCTGGGCGTCGGCATCGCTGTCGAGGTTGAAGCGCTTGATCAGCTGCTTGCCCAGGTGGCCGCGGCAGCCTTCGGCGAACAGGGTGTACTTGCCGCGCAGTTCCATGCCGGGGGTGTACATGCCGTCCTTCGGCTGGCCTTCACGATCCACACCCATGTCGCCGGTGATGATGCCGCGGACCACGCCGTTGTCGTCGAACAGCACTTCCTGGGCGGCGAAGCCCGGGTAGATCTCGACGCCAAGGTTCTCGGCCTGCTGGGCCAGCCAGCGGCACAGGTTGCCGAGGGAGATGATGTAGTTGCCCTGGTTGTGCATGGTCTTGGGCACGAACAGGTCGGGGACCTTGGTCGCGCTTTCGCCATTTTTCAGGACGTAGATGTCGTCGCGCTTGACCTCGGTGTTGAGCGGTGCGCCGAGTTCCTTCCAGTCGGGGAACAGTTCGTTCAGGGCACGGGGTTCGAACACCGCGCCGGAGAGGATGTGCGCGCCGACCTCGGAACCTTTCTCGACCACGCAGACGCTGATTTCGCTACCGGCTTCGGCGGCCTTCTGCTTCAGTCGGCAGGCGGCGGACAGGCCCGCCGGGCCTGCGCCGACGACGACCACGTCGAATTCCATGTATTCGCGTTCCACAGGTTCTCTCCTACTCAAGGCTCTCGGTTTTTCTTTGTAGTGGGTGTTAGGCGGTCACTTCGAAGGGGGCGATTCTGTAGCTTCGGGGGATGACGTACTACACCGCTTTCTCTTGGCCGCGCATTATAACTACACCACTTGCGCGGTCCAATACAAACGTTTGTTTGAATTTGCCGCAGCCCAGTAAAATCAAAGTGGCGCGGCTTGAAGCTGGCGGTTTTGCCGTATTGACCGGATTGGGCGTTACGGTCAAGATACGGGCGGTTTTACGCTCGCCGTAGGCTGACCGTCGGATGCAGGAGCACCCCTAAAGACCTGGCAGAAAGCAGGGCAGTTACGCCAATCCGGGGTTTGTAGTGAAGTTTACACGTCACCACAAAAAATGACTCACGGGTTTTGCGATGAAGGGTCGAAACGAGACTGGCCAGTCAGTCTAATTTTGTCCCGCTGCAATCGTTTTTAGAGGTGCCCTTGTACCCACGCAATCGCCGGGTCCGGCCCAGGCGACATTCTTTTCACCGGAGAGTAACGAGGAATCCATGAAGGTTCTTGTAGCTGTCAAACGAGTGGTCGACTACAACGTCAAGGTTCGCGTCAAGGCGGACAACTCCGGCGTCGACCTCGCCAACGTCAAAATGTCCATGAACCCCTTCTGCGAGATCGCCGTCGAAGAAGCCGTACGCCTGAAAGAGAAAGGCGTGGCCAGCGAGATCGTCGTCGTTACCGTCGGTCCTGCCACTGCCCAGGAACAACTGCGTACCGCTCTGGCTCTGGGCGCCGACCGCGCCGTGCTGGTGGAGTCCGCCGATGAGCTGACCTCCCTGGCCGTGGCCAAGCTGCTCAAGGCCGTTGTCGACAAGGAGCAGCCTCAGCTGGTCATCCTCGGCAAGCAAGCCATCGACAGCGACAACAACCAGACCGGCCAGATGCTGGCTGCACTGACCGGTTTCGGCCAGGGCACCTTCGCGTCGAAAGTCGAAATCGCTGGCGACAAGGTCAACGTCACCCGTGAAATCGACGGCGGCCTGCAGACTGTTGCCCTGAACCTGCCGGCGATCGTCACCACCGACCTGCGCCTGAACGAGCCACGCTACGCGTCGCTGCCGAACATCATGAAGGCCAAGAAAAAGCCGCTGGAGACCGTCACTCCGGACGCGCTGGGCGTTTCCACCGCCTCGACCAACAAGACCCTGAAAGTCGAAGCTCCAGCTGCACGCAGCGCGGGCATCAAGGTCAAGTCGGTTGCTGAACTGGTCGAGAAACTGAAGAACGAGGCGAAGGTAATCTAAATGACTATCCTGGTTATCGCTGAACACGAAAACGGTGCCGTTGCACCCGCTACCCTGAACACCGTTGCCGCTGCCGCCAAGATCGGTGGCGACATCCACGTCCTGGTCGCTGGCCAGAACGTTGGTGGCGTTGCCGAAGCCGCTGCGAAAATCGCAGGCGTGGCCAAGGTCCTGGTAGCCGACAACGCTGCCTACGCCAACTTCCTGCCAGAGAACGTCGCGCCGCTGGTCGCCGAGCTGGGCAAGGGCTACAGCCACGTGCTGGCACCTGCCACCTCCAATGGCAAGAACGTCCTGCCGCGCGTTGCCGCGCTGCTCGACGTCGACCAGATCTCCGAGATCATCTCGGTTGAATCGGCCGATACCTTCAAGCGTCCGATCTACGCTGGCAACGCCATTGCCACCGTGCAATCGAGCGCTGCGGTCAAGGTCATCACCGTTCGCGCCACCGGCTTCGATGCCGTTGCTGCCGAAGGTGGTTCGGCTGCCGTTGAAGTGGTCGGCGCTGTGCACGACGCTGGCAAGTCGTCTTTCGTTGGCGAAGAACTGGCCAAGTCCGACCGCCCTGAACTGACTGCAGCCAAGATCGTCGTTTCCGGCGGCCGCGGCATGCAGAACGGTGACAACTTCAAGCATCTGTACGCTCTGGCTGACAAGCTCGGCGCGGCAGTCGGCGCTTCCCGCGCCGCAGTCGACGCAGGCTTCGTGCCGAACGACATGCAGGTCGGCCAGACCGGCAAGATCGTTGCGCCACAGCTGTACATCGCCGTCGGTATCTCCGGCGCGATCCAGCACCTGGCCGGCATGAAGGACTCGAAAGTCATCGTCGCGATCAACAAGGACGAAGAAGCGCCGATCTTCCAGGTGGCCGACTACGGCCTGGTGGCGGATCTGTTCGAAGCCGTTCCCGAGCTGGAGAAGCTGGTTTAATCCAGTCGCTTCACTTATAAAGGGCCCGGTTGTCCGGGGCGTGCGCTCGGTGGTTATCCACTGCGACACAGCCCGGGCAACCGGGCTTTTTGATTTCCGCAGGTCGAAGAAGGGGCGTGTGATGGTGCGGTTTGCACGAAAGGGAATCCTGGCGGCACTTGGGCTGGCCTGCCTGCCGTCGTTGGCGATGGCGGCCGGCAAATGCGAACGCCTGGTGGCGACGGGAAGCCCGGATGCACCGCCTTACTCGTGGCGTGATCCGCAGGATCCGCGGCACCTGATGGGGGCCAACGTCGATCTGCTCAAACAGGTCGCCGGTGAGCTGGGCCTGAAGATCGAGGTGCTGTATTCCGGCAAGCGCAGCGAGGCCCAGGCTGAGGTGCGCAGCGGTCGCATGGACTTGCTGGTGGATGCGCCGCTGGCCGTCAGCGAGCTGACTTCCATGGACTACATTCATCCGTCCGTGCTGCAGAACGAGTACGTGGTCTGGACCCGGCATGACTCCACGCTGGTGTACGACAACCTCGCCGATCTGCACAAGCATCAGGGCGCTATCTCCGAGAAAGCCCGGCTGACCCCGGAGTTTGCCGCATTCAGCAAGGCCGAATTGAAGCTGACCCAGGTTCCCAACCTGACCCAGGCCATGCAGAAGCTGCTGCTTGGGCAGGTGGATTATGTCCTCGCCGGGCGCTATGCCGGGATGGCCATGGTCCAGGGGTTGGGTATGGGCAATGACCTGGTGCCTCGCGGTCAGGCGCTCGATCATCCGGGGTTGTTTTTGGCGCTATCGCACAATTCCGCCTGCAACGACGCCTGGTTACGCGGACAGTTGGCGAAAAAACTGACAGAATTGCCGGCTTCTGGCGTAGTCCAGGCGGTGGTGCAACGCAATGTCGAGCGCTGGCAGGCGCAGTTGCAGGCGCCACTCGATGCCCCAAAACAGTAGGAAGACCGTGTGAGAATTCAACCGCTATTCGTTGCCCTGGCAGCGCTGGCCCTGGCCGGTTGCGCCAGTGATCCAGCTCCCCTGGAGCAGATGCGCCTGTCCGAACAGGCTGTGGAGCAAGCCAAGGCAGTAGGTGCTACTGACGATGTTGCCGAGCTCAAGCTGGCTGAAGACAAGCTGGAGCGGGCTCGTTCGAACATGCTCGGCGAATCGTTCCGCGATGCTCGGATGCGTGCCGAGCAGTCCGAGCTGGATGCGCGCCTGGCCGAGGCCAAGGTGCTGACCCTGAAAAGCCAGGAGCAACTGACGCTGCTGCAGTCCCGGGTAGACCGTCTTCGCAAGCAACTGGGGGAACAGCAGTGAGTTCGATCAAGCCTCTGGCATTGCTGGCCATCGTCGGTGTTCTCGGATTGCAGGGCTGCGCCAGCGAGCGCAGCGAGGTCGCTCTGGATCAGGCAAGCAGTGCTTTCCAGTCGGTCAAGGATGATTCCAATGTGCTGCGCAGCGCGCCACGGGATGTCATTCGTGCCGGCGAGTCGCTGGCCAAGGCCGAGCGTCTGGCCACCTATTGGGGGACTGGTAGCGACGTGCGCCACTACGCCTATCTGAGCCAGCGCTACAGTGAAATCGCTCGTGAGCACAGCAATCTGGTTCTCACCCAGGAGCGTCAGGCCAAGCTGGAACTGGAGCGCCAGCGCCTGCAACTGGCCTTGCGCGAGGCCAAGCTGTCCAGCGTGCAGCAGCAGGGCAAGTGGCTGGAAGAGCAGATCATCAGCCTTGCCACCACCGATACCGATCGTGGGCTGGTCATGACCCTGGGTGACGTGCTGTTCGACACCGGCGAGGCGGACCTGAAGAGTTCCGCCAGCCGCACCGTGCTGAAGCTGGTCCAGTTCCTCCAACTCAACCCCAAGCGTGTGGTGCGCATCGAGGGTTATACCGATAGCACCGGCAATCCGGACGACAACCTCAAGTTGTCCCGCGATCGTGCGCAGTCGGTGGCCGATATGCTGGTGGATCTGGGTATCGACGAGAAGCGGACCAAGGTGATCGGCTATGGCGACCAGTATCCGGTCGAGGCCAATGCCTCCGAGCGGGGCCGGGCGCAGAACCGGCGGGTCGAGATTGTCTTCTCCGATGAAAAGGGCAGGCTGGGCGCCGAGCGCTGAGTTGCCACTTGTCGTGACTGGAACCCGGTGATCGAAAGATCCCGGGTTTTTTCATGGGGATAATCGACGACTGCACCAGTGGCCTGTAGAAAATGATGGGCCGCTTGCCGTTTTTATATCCAAAGGAAGCTTTGCTTCGCCGTCACACAACTGTATCGTCGTCTGATCTGCAATCTGTCCCAGTACACTTGGCAACTGTTACGGTATTCTCCGTGGCTTTGATCACCATCACTGGATTGCCGGCGTGTCGAGAGAAGGATCCATGACCAACCTGTTGCTCTACCAGCGTATCGCCCAGCAGCTCGCCGAGGATATCCGTCGTGGCGTTTATCAGCCGGGTGAGCGTGTACCGTCCGTGCGCAAGATGAGTTCGCAGTTGAATGTGAGCCATGCCACGGTGCTGCAGGCTTATGCCAATCTCGAAGACCAGGGGCTGATCCGTGCCCGGCCGCAATCTGGCTACTACGTGCACCAGACCCCCGCGCTGACGGCGTCGACACCGGATATCGCCAGGGTCGAGCGGCCTGGTCTGGTCACCCGGGCCAGTATCATCCAGCAAGTGCTGACCGAAGCGCGCCGTGATGGCGTTTTCCCTCTTGGCGCGGCGGTCCCTCATGTGGATTACCTGCCAGTGCGAGCGCTGCATCAGCAATTGGCCAAGGTCACTCGTTTCCAGAGTCCGCGGGCCTTCAGCTATATGTTCAGCCCGGGCTTCGAGCCGCTGCGTCGGCAGATCGCCATCCGCATGCGTGATGCCGGGGTGGTGGTCGACCCTTCAGAAGTGGTGGTCACCCACGGTTGCGTCGATGCCTTGCAAATGTCCTTGCGGGTGCTGACCCGGCCGGGTGACTTGATCGCTGCAGAGTCCCCGACCTATTACGGCTTGCTGCAACTGGCAGATTTGCTGGGCTTGAAAGTAATCGAGATCCCTAGCGACCCCTCCACCGGGATCAGTCTTGAGGCCCTGCAACTGGCAGCCAACCAATGGTCGATCAAGGCCCTGGTGCTCACGGCACGGCTGAGCAATCCCTTGGGCGGGACCATTCCGGAGGAGCGACAGAAGCAACTGTTGCGCCTGTCCTCGGATTTCAATATCCAGATCATCGAAGACGACATCTACGGCGAGCTGATGTTCGAGCAGGGCAAGACCAAGTCGCTCAAGGCGTTCGATCGACTGGGGCGGGTCATCTACTGTTCTAGCTTTTCCAAGACCCTGTCGCCGGGTGTACGCATCGGCTGGATGATCGCTGGCAATTATCAGCAGGAAATCCAGCGTTTGCAGACCTTCAGCACCCATTCCGCGTGCAGCGTGACGCAGATGGGGGTGGCCGCCTACCTGGAAAATGGCGGCTATGACCGCCATCTGCGCTTCATTCGCCAGGAGTACCGCAAGAATCTCAGTGCCTATCAACTGGCCGTGCAGCAGTACTTCCCCGAAGGTACGCAGATGACCCGGCCAACGGGCGGGTTCATTCTCTGGGTCAGTTTGCCGGGAAGGGTCAATACCCAGGAACTGCACGTGCGGGCCCTGCAGCAAGGGATCAGTATCGCGCCGGGGCTGATCTTCAGTAACACCGAGCAGTTCAACCACTGCATTCGCCTCAACTGCGGCATCCCCTGGAATCGCGAGGCGGAGAGGGCGCTCATGACCCTGGGGATGCTGGCCAGTCAGCTGTGCCAGGAAACGGCGAGTGCTGGCTATCTGTAATCTGCACCTTGTCATGCGTGTCTGGAACGGGGAGCATAGGCACTTTCCCCTGGTGGTCTGTCGTTGCCTATGACTCTTTTGCGTTGTGTCGGACTGGTGTTGGCAGGGTTGTTTGCATTGCCTGTGGCCGGCCCGGCGCTGGCTGATCCACTGGCAACCTCCGTGTTGCTGGCCGAGGCCAAGCCGCAGGTACAGAAGGCCAATAGCGCTGTTGCCAAGAAACAGCAGCCGGCCAAGGCCAAGCCAGCCGCTGCTGCCAAGAAGCCGGTCAAGGTCAAAAAGACCGCCGCGCGCAAGAAATCCGACGCTATTGCTGCGCCACTGCCCAAGGCCAGGCTCGACTTGAGCCTTCCGCCGGATATGGTCAAGGAAATGAAGCCGGTGGAACAGATCGAGGCGGAGGTGCGCAAGCCGCTGCTTCCGGCGATGTTCGGGGAGAAGCCGGAAGCCCAGAGTCCTTTCCAGCTCAACGGGCGCCTGCTCAGCAACGAAATGCAGCTGCAACTGCGCAACGACAGTCGCCAGCAGGAAATCGAAGGCGCCGCCATCGATTTCGAATTCAAGCAGTAAGCGCTCGAAAACGAGAACCGGTCGGTCAGCGATATTTCATCTTGCCGGAATTTCAAACGCTTGTTTTAGTCGTTACTATCCTTTCATCCGCACCATTTGCGTTCCCGAGGTTCTGATTCATGAAATGCCGAGAAGGCTGCGGCGCCTGTTGCATAGCGCCATCAATCAGCTCGTCCATTCCCGGCATGCCTGAAGGCAAGCCGGCTGGCGAGCGTTGCATTCATCTCTCCGTGGCCAATATGTGCAATCTGTTCGGCAAGCCGGAGCGTCCGGCGGTCTGTTCCGGTTTCAAGGCGGATATCGAGGTGTGTGGCAGCGATCGTGACGAGGCGATCAGGATCATCGGCTGGTGGGAGCAAATGACTGCGGCCTGAAAGCTGGATCTTCGACAATAAGGAAAACAAGCGGATGAGATCGTTCAAGCGTGTAGCAGTAATCGTGGGTTTGACTGCCTTGTCGAGCATGGCCTTTGCCGAGCAATGGCAAGTGGTCAAGGATGAGCAGGGTATCCAGGTGTCCCTCAGCGATGTAGCCGGTTCCAAGTACAAGGCTTATCGCGGGGTCACCCTGATCAAGGCGCCGCTGGCGACCATCACCCGGTTGCAGGAGGACGTTGCCGGTTCCTGTGCCTGGATTCATGAGTGCAAGCAGCAGAAGCTGCTCAAGCATGAGGGCGACCAGACCTGGACTTACGCCCAGTTCAATACTCCCTGGCCAGTGACTGCACGTGATTCGGTGCTGCATATCACCACCGAGCAAGGTGCTGATGGCAGCGTGACCCGCAAGATCGAGGCTGCACCGACCTATCAGCCGGAAGAAAAGGGCTTTGTGCGGGTGGCGGCGGCCACTGGTTTCTGGAAGCTGGTGTCCAAGGGTGATGCCACCGAAGTGACCTACCAGTTGCACACTGATCCTGGCGGTAGCGTGCCGTCCTGGTTGTCGAACAAATTCGTCGTCGAAGCGCCGTTCAATACCTTGAAAGCGCTGAAGGAAAGAGCTGAAGCAGCCAAATAAGACATAACAGTTTCTAAGTGGTCGCTATTACTCGGAAACTGTAATTATTGGGCTAACAAAAAAGGCTGCCATCAGGCAGCCTTTTTTGTGTCTGGTCGACGGCTTACTTGCGGTCTTCCAGCTTGACCAGGTCGCGGGACTCGTAGCCGGTGTACAGCTGACGAGGGCGGCCGATCTTGTACGGGCTGGAGAGCATTTCCTTCCAGTGCGAGATCCAGCCGACGGTACGCGCCAGGGCGAAGATCACGGTGAACATGCTGGTTGGAATGCCGATCGCCTTCAGGATGATGCCCGAGTAGAAGTCGACGTTCGGGTACAGCGAGCGCTCGATGAAGTACGGATCGGTCAGGGCGATCTCTTCCAAGCGCATTGCCAGTTCCAGTTGCGGGTCGTTGGTGATGCCCAGCTCGCGCAGGACTTCGTCGCAGGTCTGCTTCATCACGGTGGCGCGCGGGTCGCGGTTCTTGTAGACGCGGTGACCGAAGCCCATCAGCTTGAACGGATCGTTCTTGTCCTTCGCCTTGGCGATGAACTTGTCGATGTTCGAGACGTCGCCGATTTCATCCAGCATGGTCAGCACGGCTTCGTTCGCACCGCCGTGGGCAGGGCCCCAGAGTGCGGCGATGCCGGCGGCGATACAGGCGAACGGGTTGGCACCCGACGAGCCTGCCAGGCGCACGGTGGAGGTGGAGGCGTTCTGCTCGTGGTCGGCGTGGAGGATGAAGATCCGGTCCATTGCCTTGGCCAGCACCGGGCTGATCGGTTTGATCTCGCACGGGGTGTTGAACATCATGTGCAGGAAGTTTTCCGCGTACGACAGGTCGTTGCGCGGGTACATCATGGGCTGGCCCATGGAGTACTTGTAGACCATCGCGGCCAGGGTCGGCATCTTGGCGACCAGGCGAACGGCGGAGATTTCCCGGTGTTGCGGGTTATTGATGTCCAGCGAGTCGTGGTAGAACGCCGACAGGGCGCCGACCACACCGCACATGACGGCCATCGGGTGGGCGTCGCGGCGGAAGCCGTTGAAGAAGGACTTCAACTGCTCGTGCACCATGGTGTGATTCTTCACGGTGCTGACGAACTGGGCCTTCTGCTCGGCGTTCGGCAGTTCGCCGTTGAGCAGCAGGTAGCAGGTTTCGAGGTAGTCGGATTGCTCGGCGAGCTGTTCGATCGGGTAGCCGCGGTGCAGCAGGATGCCCTTGTCGCCGTCGATGTAGGTGATCTTCGACTCGCAGGATGCGGTCGCCATGAAACCAGGGTCGAAAGTGAAGTGACCCGTGGCCCCCAACCCTCTAACGTCGATAACATCTGGACCAACGGTGCCGGTTAAAATGGGCAGCTCGACGGGGGCTGCGCCCTCGATGACCAACTGCGCTTTTTTGTCAGCCATGTGGCCTCCTATTAATGCTTGAAATCATCTGACAGACCCCCCACGCAGGGCCCGCATCACTATAGAGAGATAAATTCGAAAGTCAATTTGCCTAAAGCACGGTTGTAATGGGGCTTAGGCACTGTTTTTCCTCGAAAATGCCGCCCATTTACGCCTTTTGTTCGATAAAGGCAATGCGCTATTTGGGCTACCCCTTCACGTTGTCATTAGTAGCCTAACTGTCTATACTCGGCACCCGACCGCCAGGGGCATCCGCGCCCGTCTCACTGGGGGTCGCCGCTCCCTGGGTGGTGGGTACCTGACCAGTACACTTACCAACAACTTTGCCCTGCTTGCTAGGGGCTCTTCAGTGTGAAAAAAGCCGTGAAAAGCCAACGACCTGTAAACCTAGACCTAAGGACCATCAAACTCCCGATCACCGCTTACACGTCCATTCTTCACCGCATCTCCGGCGTCATCCTGTTCCTGGGCCTGGCCATCATGCTTTATGCATTGGGCAAATCCCTGGGTTCCGAGGAAGGCTTTGGCGAGGTGAAGGCGTGTCTGACCAGTCCGCTGGCCAAGTTCGTGTTCTGGGCTCTGCTGTCCGCCTTGCTGTATCACCTGGTGGCCGGTGTGCGCCACCTGATCATGGACATGGGCATCGGTGAGACGCTGGAAGGCGGCAAACTGGGCTCGAAAATTGTCATCGTCATCTCCGTGGTGGTGATCGTGCTGGCGGGAGTTTGGATATGGTAACCAACGTCACGAACCTTTCGCGTTCGGGCCTCTATGACTGGATGGCGCAGCGCGTTTCTGCGGTCGTTCTCGCGGCTTATTTCATCTTCCTGATCGGCTACCTGGTGGCGCACCCTGGCATCGAATATGCCCAGTGGCACGCTCTGTTCTCCAATAACGCGATGCGTATCTTCAGTCTGCTGGCACTGGTTGCCCTGGGCGCTCACGCCTGGGTCGGCATGTGGACCATTGCAACCGACTACCTGACCCCTATGGCGTTCGGCAAGTCGGCGACTGCGATTCGTTTCCTGTTCCAGGCGGTATGTGGTGTCGCGATGTTCGCGTACTTCGTCTGGGGTGTGCAGATTCTCTGGGGTATCTGATTCATGGCTATCATTCCAACCATTTCTTTCGACGCCATCATCGTTGGTGGTGGCGGCGCCGGCATGCGCGCTGCGTTGCAGCTGGCCCAGGGTGGTCACAAGACTGCCGTGATCACCAAGGTCTTCCCGACCCGCTCGCACACTGTATCCGCCCAGGGCGGCATCACCTGCGCCATCGCTTCGGCCGACCCGAACGATGACTGGCGCTGGCACATGTACGATACCGTCAAGGGTTCCGACTACATCGGTGACCAGGACGCTATCGAATACATGTGTCAGGAAGGCCCGGCTGCGGTTTTCGAGCTGGACCACATGGGTCTGCCGTTCTCGCGTACCGAAACCGGCCGTATCTACCAGCGTCCGTTCGGCGGTCAGTCCAAGGACTTCGGTAAAGGTGGCCAGGCTGCCCGTACCTGCGCCGCTTCCGACCGTACCGGTCACGCGCTGCTGCACACCCTGTACCAGGGCAACCTGAAGGCAGGCACCACCTTCCTCAACGAGTACTACGCAGTTGACCTGGTGAAAAACCAGGACGGCGCGTTCGTCGGTGTGATCGCTATCTGCATCGAAACCGGCGAAACCCAGTACATCCGTTCGAAGGCAACTGTACTGGCCACTGGCGGTGCAGGTCGTATCTATGCTTCGACCACCAACGCCCTGATCAACACCGGTGACGGCGTGGGCATGGCCCTGCGTGCCGGCGTTCCGGTGCAGGACATCGAAATGTGGCAGTTCCACCCAACCGGCATCGCCGGCGCAGGTGTACTGGTCACCGAGGGTTGCCGCGGTGAGGGTGGCTACCTGATCAACAAGCATGGCGAGCGTTTCATGGAGCGTTATGCTCCGAACGCCAAGGACCTTGCAGGTCGTGACGTCGTGGCGCGTTCGATGGTCAAGGAAATCATCGCCGGCAACGGCTGCGGTCCGAACGGCGACCACGTGATGCTGAAGCTCGACCACCTCGGTGAGGAAGTCCTGCACAGCCGCCTGCCAGGCATCTGCGAACTGTCCAAGACCTTCGCCCACGTCGACCCTGTGGTCGCGCCGGTTCCGGTCGTTCCAACCTGCCACTACATGATGGGCGGCGTTGCCACCAATATTCATGGCCAGGCCATCACCCAGGACGCCAACGGTCAGGACCAGATCATTCCAGGTCTGTTCGCCGTAGGTGAAGTCGCTTGCGTATCGGTACACGGTGCCAACCGTCTGGGCGGCAACTCGCTGCTCGACCTGGTGGTATTCGGTCGCGCCGCCGGCCTGCACCTGGAAAAAGCGCTGACCGACGGTATCGAATACCGCGACGCCAGCGACACCGACGTCGAAGTTGCCCTGAACCGCCTGAACAAGCTCAACGAGCGTACCACTGGCGAAGACGTGGCAACCCTGAAGCGCGAGCTGCAGAGCTGCATGCAGAACTACTTCGGTGTGTTCCGTACCGGCGAATACATGCAGAAAGGTATCGCCCAGCTGGCCGATCTGCGCGAGCGTATCGCCAACGTCAAGATCAACGACAAGTCCCAGGCCTTCAACACCGCACGTATCGAAGCGCTGGAGCTGCAGAACCTGCTGGAAGTCGCTGAAGCTACCGCCATCGCGGCCGAAGTCCGTAAAGAGTCCCGTGGCGCTCACGCCCGTGAAGACTACGAAGACCGTGACGACGAAAACTGGCTGTGCCACACCCTGTACTTCCCAGGTGAGAAGCGGGTTGCCAAACGTGCAGTCAACTTCGCGCCGAAGACCGTACCGGCGTTCGAACCAAAAGTCCGGACTTACTAAGGGTGGCTGCCATGTTGCAAGTTGAAGTTTATCGTTACAACCCGGATACCGACTCGGCCCCTAAAACCCAGGTGTTCCAGATCGATACCGGTGGCAAGGACCTGATGGTGCTGGACGTGCTGGCGCTGATCAAGGAGCAGGACGAAGGTTTCTCCTATCGTCGCTCCTGCCGTGAAGGCGTTTGCGGTTCCGACGGCATGAACATCAACGGCAAGAACGGCCTGGCGTGCATCACGCCGCTGTCTTCTGTCGTAAAAGGTAACAAGTTGGTCGTGCGTCCGCTGCCTGGTTTGCCGGTTATCCGTGACCTGGTCGTCGACATGAGCATCTTCTACAAGCAGTACGAGAAGGTGAAGCCGTTCCTGCAGAACGATACTCCGGCTCCGGCCATCGAGCGTCTGCAATCGCCGGAAGAGCGTGACAAGCTGGACGGTCTGTACGAGTGCATCCTGTGCGCCTGCTGCTCGACCTCTTGCCCGTCGTTCTGGTGGAACCCTGACAAGTTCCTCGGTCCAGCCGCTCTGCTGCAGGCCTATCGTTTCCTGGCCGACAGCCGCGACACCAAGACCCAGGAGCGCCTGGCGTCCCTGGATGACCCGTTCAGCGTATTCCGCTGCCGCGGGATCATGAACTGCGTGAACGTTTGCCCTAAAGGTCTGAACCCGACCAAGGCGATCGGTCACGTACGCAACATGCTGCTGCAAAGCGGTACCTGATTCTGAAGATGTTGTAACCGCAGTACGCCGAAGTGCGGGCATCTTGCCCGCACCGAGGTGAAACCAAGCGAGGGTCATAAGCCCGAGCTTTTACCTATGAAGATATGAGACCAGCAGGGGCATCCGGGCTGGTACCCGGTAAATCTGCGGGATCTTGCAGGCCTGGTTTTGGTGAGATGACTCCAGGCTTACGTGGTTCTGTCGATCGAGGCCCCTAACCGAGGGTGACCAAGCATGCAAGAAAGCGTGATGCAGCGCATGTGGAACAGCGCCCACCTGTCAGGTGGTAACGCTGCATATGTGGAAGAGCTTTATGAGCTCTACCTGCACGACCCTAACGCTGTGCCAGAAGAGTGGCGCACCTACTTCCAGAAGTTGCCCGCAGAAGGCAGCACTGCTACCGATGTATCGCACTCGACGATCCGCGACCATTTCGTGCTGCTGGCAAAGAACCAGCGCCGCGCCCAACCGGTGTCCGCCGGTAGCGTGAGCAGTGAGCATGAGAAGAAGCAGGTTGAAGTGCTGCGACTGATCCAGGCCTACCGTATGCGCGGCCACCAAGCCGCGAAGCTCGACCCCCTGGGGTTGTGGCAGCGCCCTGCGCCAGTCGACCTGTCGATCAATCATTACGGCTTGACCAATGCCGATCTTGATACGACCTTCCGTGCCGGCGACCTGTTCATCGGCAAAGAGGAAGCGAGCCTACGCGAAATCTTCGATGCGTTGCAGCAGACATATTGTCGCACCATCGGCGCCGAGTTCACCCACATCGTCGACTCCGAGCAGCGCAGCTGGTTCCAGCAGCGTCTGGAGAGCGTGCGTGGTCGTCCGTCCTTCTCCGCCGACATCCAGAGCCATCTGCTCGAGCGCGTTACCGCTGCCGAGGGCCTGGAGAAGTACCTGGGCACCAAGTACCCGGGCACCAAGCGTTTCGGTCTGGAAGGTGGCGAGAGCCTGATCCCGATGCTGGACGAAATGATCCAGCGTTCCGGCTCCTACGGCACCAAGGAAGTTGTCATCGGCATGGCCCACCGTGGCCGTCTCAACGTGCTGGTCAACACCTTCGGCAAGAACCCGCGCGAGCTGTTCGACGAGTTCGAAGGCAAGAAGAAGGTCGAGCTGGGCTCCGGTGACGTGAAATACCACCAGGGCTTCTCGTCCAACGTGATGACCGCAGGCGGCGAAGTCCACCTAGCCATGGCGTTCAACCCGTCCCACCTGGAAATCGTCTCGCCAGTAGTGGAAGGTTCGGTACGCGCTCGCCAGGATCGCCGCAACGACACCGTTGGCGACAAGGTCCTGCCGATTTCCATCCACGGTGACGCCGCGTTCGCGGGTCAGGGCGTGGTCATGGAAACCTTCCAGATGTCGCAGACCCGCGGTTTCAAGACCGGCGGTACCGTGCACATCGTGATCAACAACCAGGTTGGTTTCACCATCAGCAACCCGCTGGACTCCCGTTCCACCGAGTACTGCACCGACGTCGCCAAGATGATCCAGGCGCCGATCCTGCACGTGAACGGTGACGATCCGGAAGCGGTGCTGTTCGTGACCCAGCTGGCCGTCGACTACCGCATGCAGTTCAAGCGTGACGTGGTCATCGACCTGGTCTGCTACCGTCGTCGTGGCCACAACGAGGCCGACGAGCCGAACGGCACCCAGCCGCTGATGTACCAGCAGATCGCCAAGCAGCGCACCACCCGCGAACTCTACGCCGACAGCCTGGTGCAGGCTGGTCGTCTGGATGCCGAGCGCGTCCAGGCCAAGGTCGACGAGTACCGCAGCGCCCTGGACAACGGCCTGCACGTGGTCAAGAGCCTGGTCAAGGAGCCGAACAAGGAGCTGTTCGTCGACTGGCGTCCATACCTGGGCCATGCCTGGACCGCGCGTCACGACACCCGCTTCGATCTGAAGACCCTGCAGGAACTGTCTGCCAAGCTGCTGGAACTGCCGGAAGGCTTCCTGGTCCAGCGTCAGGTTTCGAAGATCTACGAAGACCGCCAGAAGATGCAGGCCGGTGGCTTGCCGATCAACTGGGGCTACGCCGAAACCATGGCCTACGCGACCCTGCTGTTCGAAGGTCACCCGGTGCGTATCACCGGTCAGGACGTTGGTCGCGGCACCTTCTCGCACCGCCACGCGGCGCTGCACAACCAGAAGGACGCCAGCACCTACCTGCCTTTGCAGAACCTGTTTGCCGGCCAGCCGAAGTTCGACCTGTACGACTCCTTCCTGTCGGAAGAAGCGGTACTGGCCTTCGAATACGGCTACTCGACCACCACGCCGAACGCGCTGGTGATCTGGGAAGCCCAGTTCGGTGACTTCGCCAACGGCGCGCAAGTGGTCGTCGACCAGTTCATCACCAGCGGCGAGCACAAGTGGGGCCGTCTGTGCGGTCTGACCATGCTGCTGCCACACGGTTATGAAGGTCAGGGCCCCGAGCACTCCTCGGCACGTCTTGAGCGTTACCTGCAGCTGTGCGCCGAGCACAACGTCCAGGTCTGCGTACCGACCACCCCGGCCCAGATCTACCATCTGCTGCGCCGCCAGGTGATCCGTCCGCTGCGCAAACCGCTGATCGTGCTGACGCCGAAGTCGCTGCTGCGCCACAAGCTGGCCATCTCGACCCTGGAAGAACTGGCCGAAGGCTCGTTCCAGACCGTGATCCCGGAAATCGATACCCTCGATCCGAAGAAAGTCACCCGTCTGGTCCTGTGCAGCGGCAAGGTCTACTACGATCTGCTGGAAAAACGCCGTGCCGAAGGTCGTGAAGACATCGCCATCGTGCGTATCGAGCAACTGTATCCGTTCCCTGAAGACGATCTGGTTGAAATCCTCGCGCCATACACCGAACTGAAGAACGTCGTGTGGTGTCAGGAAGAACCGATGAACCAGGGCGCCTGGTACAGCAGCCAGCACCACATGCGCCGCATCCTCGGTCGTCACAACAAGGACCTGGTCCTTGAGTACGCCGGTCGTGATGCGTCCGCGGCACCAGCCTGTGGTTACGCTTCGATGCACGCCGAGCAGCAGGAAAAACTGCTGCAAGATGCCTTCACCGTTTAATGCCCCGCGCACCTGAAACCGAATTAAGGAACCACTGATAATGGCTATCGAGATCAAAGCCCCTACCTTCCCGGAATCGGTTGCCGACGGCACCGTTGCCACCTGGCACAAGAAGCCGGGCGAAGCCGTCAAGCGTGACGAACTGATCGTCGACATCGAGACCGACAAGGTCGTTCTGGAAGTCCTGGCCACCGCTGATGGCGTACTGGGCGCGATCGTCAAGGGCGAGGGCGACACCGTCCTGTCCGACGAAGTCCTGGGTTCGATCGAAGCCGGTGGCGTTGCTGCCGCTCCTGCCGCTGCTCCGGCTGCCGCGCCTGCCCAGGCCGCTGCTGCCGCCGACGCTGGCGAAGACGACCCGATCGCCGCTCCAGCCGCGCGCAAGCTGGCTGAAGAGAACGGCATCGACCTGGCTTCCGTTGCCGGCACCGGCAAAGGCGGTCGCGTGACCAAGGAAGACGTCGTGGCTGCCGTTGCTGCCAAGAAGTCCGCTCCTGCCGCTGCCCCGGCTGCCAAGCCAGCCGCCGCTGCTGCCGCTCCTGTGGTCACCGCCGCTGGCGACCGCACCGAGAAGCGCGTACCGATGACCCGCCTGCGTGCCAAGGTTGCCGAGCGTCTGGTCGAAGCACAGTCGAACATGGCCATGCTGACCACCTTCAACGAAGTCGACATGACCGAAGTCATGGCCCTGCGTTCGAAGTACAAGGACCTGTTCGAGAAGACCCACAACGGCGTACGCCTGGGCTTCATGTCGTTCTTCGTCAAGGCCGCTACCGAAGCGCTGAAGCGCTTCCCGGCAGTCAACGCCTCGATCGACGGTTCCGACATCGTCTACCACGGCTACTCGGACGTCGGCGTTGCCGTCTCCAGCGACCGCGGCCTGGTCGTGCCAGTACTGCGTAATGCCGAGCTGATGAGCCTGGCCGAGATCGAGAACGGCATTGCCACCTTCGGCAAGAAGGCCCGTGACGGCAAGCTGTCCATCGAAGAGATGACCGGCGGTACCTTCACCATCACCAACGGCGGCACCTTCGGTTCGATGATGTCGACCCCGATCGTCAACCCGCCGCAGGCCGCCATTCTCGGCATGCACAACATCATCCAGCGTCCTATGGCCATTAACGGTCAGGTCGTGATCCGTCCGATGATGTACCTGGCACTGTCCTACGATCACCGCCTGATCGACGGTAAAGAAGCTGTGACTTTCCTGGTGACCATCAAGAA
The DNA here is from genome assembly GCF_057808595.1 of Pseudomonas sp. FG98. NCBI lineage: Bacteria > Pseudomonadati > Pseudomonadota > Gammaproteobacteria > Pseudomonadales > Pseudomonadaceae > Pseudomonas > Pseudomonas sp. FG98. Next base: position 116,772 of record NZ_JBMDIJ010000012.1, read on the forward strand.
TCTGCTGGAAGACCCGGCACGCCTGCTGCTGGACATCTAAATACGCTGCCGTGAGCGATGGGCGCGGGGCCTTCACGAGAGGCCCCGTGTTCGCCGCCTCGCGGCTTGCAGCTTGAAGCAATAAAGGAATCTTTTATGAGCCAGAAGTTCGACGTAGTAGTAATTGGTGCAGGTCCTGGCGGCTACGTGGCCGCCATCAAGGCCGCGCAACTGGGCTTCTCCACTGCCTGCATCGAGAAATACACCGATGCCGAAGGCAAGCTGGCCCTGGGCGGTACCTGCCTGAACGTTGGCTGCATTCCATCCAAGGCGCTGCTGGACAGCTCCTGGAAGTACAAGGAAGCCAAAGAGAGCTTCAACGTCCACGGTATCTCCACCGGTGAAGTCAAGATGGACGTCGCCGCGATGGTTGGCCGCAAGGCCGGTATCGTCAAGAACCTGACTGGCGGCGTTGCCACCCTGTTCAAGGCCAACGGCGTTACTTCGATCCAGGGCCACGGCAAGCTGCTGGCCGGCAAGAAAGTCGAAGTCACCAAGGCTGACGGCACCACCGAAATCATCGAAGCCGAGAACGTGATCCTGGCTTCCGGCTCCCGCCCGATCGACATTCCGCCGGCTCCGGTCGACCAGAACGTCATCGTCGACTCCACCGGCGCCCTGGAATTCCAATCGGTTCCGAAGCGCCTGGGCGTCATCGGTGCTGGCGTCATCGGTCTGGAACTGGGTTCGGTCTGGGCTCGCCTGGGTGCCGAAGTCACTGTCCTGGAAGCCCTGGACACCTTCCTGATGGCCGCCGACACCGCGGTTTCCAAGGAAGCCCTGAAAACCCTGACCAAGCAGGGTCTGGACATCAAGCTGGGCGCTCGCGTGACCGGTTCCAAGGTCAACGGCGACGAAGTCGAAGTGACCTACACCGACGCCAACGGCGAACAGAAGATCATCTTCGACAAGCTGATCGTCGCGGTCGGCCGTCGTCCGGTAACCACCGACCTGCTGGCCGCCGACAGCGGCGTGACCATCGACGAGCGCGGCTTCGTGTTCGTTGACGATCACTGCGCCACCAGCGTGCCTGGTGTCTACGCCATCGGCGACGTGGTTCGCGGCATGATGCTGGCGCACAAGGCGTCGGAAGAGGGCATCATGGTCGTCGAGCGCATCAAGGGCCACAAAGCCCAGATGAACTACGACCTGATTCCTTCGGTCATCTACACCCACCCGGAAATCGCTTGGGTCGGCAAGACCGAACAAGCCTTGAAGGCCGAGGGTGTTGAGGTTAACGTGGGCACCTTCCCGTTCGCGGCCAGCGGCCGTGCGATGGCAGCCAACGATACCGGTGGTTTCGTCAAGGTCATCGCCGATGCCAAGACCGACCGCGTCCTGGGTGTACACGTGATTGGCCCAAGCGCCGCCGAACTGGTGCAGCAGGGTGCAATCGCAATGGAATTCGGCACCAGTGCCGAAGACCTGGGCATGATGGTCTTCTCCCATCCGACCCTGTCCGAAGCGCTGCATGAAGCCGCGCTGGCCGTGAATGGCGGTGCCATCCACGTAGCCAACCGTAAAAAGCGTTAACTATAAGAAAACCACGGCGGTCGGCCCGTCGTGAGTCTTGCGTGCATGACTCACCGCGGAAAGTCCGCCGGACTCGAACCCCCGGAGCATACCGGGGGCAAGCGGTCACAGGTGGCGCGGCACCCCTCACGGGCGCAGCGCCGAAGCGCAGTACCTAACGAAGACGGTAAAAAGCATGAATCTTCACGAGTATCAGGGTAAGCAGCTGTTCGCTGAATACGGCCTGCCAGTTTCCAAGGGTTTCGCAGTCGACACCCCTGAAGCAGCAGCAGAAGCCTGCGACAAGATCGGTGGTTCGGAGTGGGTCGTCAAAGCCCAGGTCCACGCCGGTGGTCGCGGTAAAGCGGGCGGCGTAAAGCTGGTTCGCAGCAAGGAAGACGCCAAGGCGTTCGCTGCACAATGGTTGGGCAAGAATCTGGTGACCTACCAGACTGACGCCAACGGTCAACCAGTCTCCAAGATCCTGGTCGAGTCCTGCACCGACATCGCCAAAGAGCTGTACCTGGGCGCTGTGGTCGATCGTTCGAGCCGCCGTATCGTGTTCATGGCCTCCACCGAAGGTGGCGTGGACATCGAGAAAGTCGCTCACGACACTCCTGAGAAGATCCTCAAGGCAACCATCGATCCGCTGGTCGGTGCTCAGCCGTTCCAGGGTCGTGAACTGGCATTCCAGCTGGGTCTGGAAGGCAAGCAGGTTCAACAGTTCGCCAAGATCTTCGTTGGCCTGGCCAAGCTGTTCAAGGATCACGATCTGGCCCTGCTGGAAGTGAACCCGCTGGTCATCAAGGCCGACGGCGATCTGCACTGCCTCGATGCCAAGATCAACATCGACGCCAACGCCATGTACCGTCAGCCTAAGCTGAAGACCTTCCACGACCCGTCCCAGGACGACGCCCGTGAAGCCCACGCTGCCAAGTTCGAACTGAACTACGTTGCCCTCGAAGGCAACATCGGCTGCATGGTCAACGGTGCCGGCCTGGCCATGGGTACCATGGACATCGTCAACCTGCACGGCGGCAAGCCAGCCAACTTCCTCGACGTAGGTGGTGGTGCTACCAAAGAGCGCGTTACCGAAGCCTTCAAGATCATTCTGTCCGACAGCAATGTCGCGGCCGTTCTGGTCAACATCTTCGGCGGCATCGTTCGCTGCGACATGATTGCCGAAGGCATCATCGGTGCAGTGAAAGAAGTCGGCGTTAAAGTACCGGTCGTCGTTCGCCTCGAAGGCAACAACGCCGAACTGGGCGCTAAAGTACTGGCAGAAAGCGGTTTGAACATCATTGCGGCCACCAGCCTGACCGACGCTGCTCAACAAGTTGTAAAAGCTGCGGAGGGCAAGTAATGAGCGTCCTGATCAATAAAGACACCAAAGTCATCTGCCAGGGCTTCACCGGCTCGCAAGGTACTTTCCACTCCGAACAAGCCATCGCCTACGGCACCAAGATGGTCGGCGGCGTTACCCCAGGCAAGGGTGGCACCACCCACCTGGGCCTGCCGGTGTTCAACACCGTCAAGGAAGCCGTGGAAGCTACCGGCGCCGACGCTTCGGTCATCTACGTTCCGGCTCCTTTCTGCAAGGACTCGATCCTGGAAGCTGCCTTCGGCGGCATCAAGCTGATCGTCTGCATCACCGAGGGTATCCCTACCCTCGACATGCTGGATGCCAAGGTCAAGTGCGACGAGCTGGGTGTTACCCTGATCGGCCCTAACTGCCCAGGCGTCATCACTCCGGGCGAGTGCAAGATCGGCATCATGCCAGGTCACATCCACCTGCCAGGCAAGGTCGGTATCGTTTCCCGTTCCGGCACCCTGACCTACGAAGCGGTCAAGCAGACCACTGACGCCGGTTTCGGTCAGTCCACCTGCGTCGGTATCGGTGGTGACCCGATCCCGGGCTCGAACTTCATCGACATCCTGAAGCTGTTCCAGGAAGACCCGAAAACCGAAGCCATCGTCATGATCGGTGAAATCGGTGGTTCGGCCGAAGAAGAAGCCGCTGCCTACATCAAGGCCAACGTGACCAAGCCAGTGGTTTCCTACATCGCCGGTGTGACTGCCCCAGCGGGCAAGCGCATGGGCCATGCTGGCGCCATCATCTCTGGCGGCAAAGGCACCGCGGACGAGAAGTTCGCAGCCCTGCAGGACGCTGGTGTCAAAACCGTGCGTTCCCTGGCTGACATCGGCAAGGCCCTGGCCGAGCTGACCGGTTGGGAAGTGAAGAAGTAATTCTTCGCTGACCAGCAGAAAGAGGCCACCTTCGGGTGGCCTTTTTCGTTTACGCGGCTTTGATCTTGCGCAACCGTTTGCGACATTCCAGTTCACTCATCGGACAAACCGCCCCAAGACCGTGCGCCAGAGCGGCAAATTGAGTACCATGCGCGTTCATTTCGTGTTCGCTCCCCAAAAGGGCGCGCCACGCTATAAAAGTCCGCCTCAATCAGGGCGGAAAAAACATTTCCCTAACCCAAGGGGAAATCCCTCTCTAAATTCCGATTTACGCAGTGTGGTATTTCCTTAAATGAAAGTTTTGAAAGGCCAGGACATCCTGGCGCTTGGCTTTATGACGTTCGCGTTGTTCGTCGGGGCCGGCAATATCATTTTCCCGCCTATCGTTGGTTTGCAGTCCGGTCCGTACGTGTGGCTCGCGGCCCTGGGCTTCCTGGTCACTGCAGTCGGCCTGCCGGTGATCACCGTGGTTGCGCTGGCCAAGGTCGGCGGCGGCATGGACGAACTGAGCAGCCCGATCGGCAAGATCGCCGGTGGCCTGCTGGCCGCTGCCGCCTATCTGGCGGTCGGCCCTTTGTTCGCCACGCCGCGTACCGCGACCGTGTCCTTCGAAGTGGGTGTCGCGCCGCTGACCGGTGAAAGCCCGATCGCGCTGTTCATCTACAGCCTGGTGTACTTCCTGGTAGTGCTGGCCGTGTCTATGTACCCAGGCAAGTTGCTGGATACCGTGGGCCGCTTCCTCGCGCCGCTGAAGATCATCGCCCTGGCCGTGCTCGGCATTGCTGCCTTTGCCCTGCCTGCCGGGACCATCGGTGAAGCGCAGCCGGCCTATGTCGCGGCGCCGTTCTCCCAGGGCTTCATCCAGGGCTACCTGACCATGGATACCCTCGGCGCGCTGGTGTTCGGCATCGTTATCGTCAACGCGATCCGCTCCCGCGGTGTCGAGTCGCCGCGCCTGATCACCCGTTACGCGGTGATCGCCGGTCTGATCGCCGGTGTCGGCCTGACCCTGGTGTATATCAGCCTGTTCCGCCTCGGCGCCGGCAGCCACGATATCGCGGCCACCGCCACCAACGGCGCCGTGGTGCTGCATGCCTATGTACAGCACACCTTCGGCTCCCTGGGTAGTGGCTTCCTGGCAGTACTGATCGCCCTGGCCTGCCTGGTAACCGCGGTTGGCCTGACCTGCGCCTGTGCCGAGTACTTCAGCCGTCTGCTGCCGCTGTCCTATCGCGCACTGGTGGTGATCCTCGCCGCCTTCTCGCTGGTGGTGTCCAACCTCGGCCTGACCAAGCTGATCATGTTCTCGGTACCGGTCCTGACCGCCATCTACCCGCCGTGCATCGTGCTGGTCGGCCTGAGCTTCTGCAAAGGCATGTGGCACTCGCAGACCCGCATCATGGCACCGGTCATGGCGGTGTCGCTGGTCTTCGGCATCATCGATGCGATCAAGGGCGCTGGCCTGCAGTGGCTGCCGTCCTGGGCCGAGCACCTGCCGCTGAGCGAGCAAGGTCTGGCCTGGCTGGTGCCATGCGTGGCGACCTTGGTGGTGGCTGTGGTCTGTGACCGCATGCTCGGCAAGTCGCGTGAAGTGACGGCCTGACACAACGCCGAAGGGCAGGCGAGGCCACAAGCCATCGACGCCCGCCCGAGGTGATTGCGCGAAGCCCCGCCTTCTATCCAGGAGGCGGGGCTTTTTCATGCTCGAAAGTACAACAAGGACCCCTGTGGGAGCGGGTTCACCGGAACGCCGGACCGCCGCGATTACGATGGTGGAATCACCGACGCCATCGCGGC